>CAYIEM010000005.1:0-42047 GCA_964362545.1 uncultured Candidatus Saccharibacteria bacterium | reverse complement strand
AGCTGGATTCGAACCAGCGGAGGGGTTTAAATCCCTCACCTCTTTAGCAAAGAGGTACCTTAGACCGCTCAGACATGGCTCCTTTTTCAACTTTATCACTCTATCATATTTTTACCTTTTTTCCATTTTTTTGTTATACTCTCCCTAGATTTCGGATGAGTGACCGAGTGGTTTAAGGTAGCGGTTTACTAAACCGCCGTCCCCTAAAAAGGACCGTGGGTTCGAATCCCACCTCATCCGCCATGGAATTTCACGACAAACTAGAAATAAAGTTTCGGCTCGATGAAAATCAGAAAAAAGCCCTGCGGAAGCTGAATCTTTTTTCGGTGGCCGATCTGCTCTTTTACTTCCCTGTCAGGTATTCGCATATCAGCGAAATAAAACCCATCAACCAACTAGTAGTAGGAGAATACGCGACAATTTATGGAAAATTTTGGAGCGGAGACATTAAACGCGCTTACAAAAGCAAGGTACTGCGAGCTGAAGGAGAAGTAATAGATGAAACTGGAAAAATAAAAGTTTTGTGGTTCAATCAAGCCTATGTTGCGAAAATGATCCACTCTGGACAATTTGTGGAATTTACAGGCAAGGTGATGGAGAGTAGAAGAGGCAAATACTTAGCCAATCCGGAATTTAAAAAAGTTGATTCCATGCCCATTGACATACATAACTCTTTATTTAACTTTGAAAAAAATAAACAAGCTGAAGTTTTTGGTTTTCCAGTTTATAACGAAACTCGCGGGATAACATCAAAATGGTTTTATCATGCTGTTTTGAAAATAATAAAAGACAAAACACTGAATAATATTCCTGATTACGTACCCGAAGAAATACTCAAAAAATACCATTTGCCATCCTTGAAATCCGCTCTGTTTTGGATACACTCACCTAAAACACAGAAAGATGCGGACTTAGCTCGCAAAAGATTCGCGTTTGAAGAAGTCTTTTGTATCCAGCTAGAACGTCAGCATGACAAATTTGAATATAGGAAAAACAAATCTTTCAGAATAAAAACAGATGAGAAAACGAAGGAAGATTTCATAAAGCGCTTCCCTTTCACTCCGACTGATTCTCAGAAAAGGTCAATTGGAACTATTCTGGAAGACATGGGTGGAGGATCCCCAATGTCGAGGTTGCTGGAGGGCGACGTAGGATCCGGGAAAACAGCTGTAGCAGCCACAGCCGCATATGTAGTGGTAAATAATAAACCCTTTGATTTTAGTAGGAACAAAATACAAGATTTTGGAAATCTGCAAGTGGCCTACATGGCACCCACAGAAATATTGGCGACACAACATTTTGAATCATTCATAGGGTACTTTAAACACTTACCAATAAATATCGGACTTATTACTGGATCTGGCTGTAGAAAGTTTCCATCAAAATTAAATCCGTCGGGCTTCACCGACATTTCACGGGCACAATTATTAAAATGGGTAGCAAATGGGGAGATCCCTATTTTGATAGGAACTCATGCTCTCATTCAAAAGTCTGTTAAATTTAAAAATCTAGCTCTAGTGGTGATAGACGAACAGCACAGATTCGGAACAGCGCAGAGAAGAAAATTGGTCCGCAAAGATGCAAAGGGAAATACAGTTGCTCCGCACCTACTCTCTATGACGGCTACCCCTATCCCTAGAACTCTCGCGCTCACAATATATGGCGATCTTGATTTATCGCTTTTAGATGAAATGCCTGTGGGTAGAAAACAAATTATCACAGATATTATCACCCCCGATAAGCGCTTTGAGACTTATGAGAAAGTAAGAGAAGAATTAAAAAAAGGCAGACAGCTTTATGTTATATGTCCCCGAATAAATGAGCCTGACAAGGAAAAAGAACTAGCGCTCAATGTAAAATCCGCAGTAGAAGAAGCGAAGCGATTAAAAAAAGAAGTCTTCGGAGAGTATGAAATAGGGGTATTGCATTCCAAAATAAGCAAAATAAAAAAAGAAGAAGTGATGAAAAATTTTATCAGCGGAAAAATAAACATCCTCTGCGCCACATCGGTGATAGAAGTCGGAGTAAATGTGGAAAATGCAACTATAATAATCATAGAAGGCGCAGAACGTTTTGGACTCGCACAACTTCATCAGCTTCGCGGACGAGTGATAAGGAGCAACCATCAAGCATACTGTTACGTCTTCGCAGATGCAAAATCTGATAAAACATTGCAAAGACTGAAAGCTTTAAAGACTGCTAAAAATGGTTTTGAGTTAGCGGAGCTCGACCTTACCCTCCGCGGTTCAGGCGAGCTCGGAGGCACCAAACAATGGGGCATATCCGATCTCGGTATGGAAGCGATCAAAAATATCAAAATGGTCGAAGCCGCCCACACAGAAGCTATCCGCCTGATAAATGAAGACTCAGAACTTTTAAAGTATCCCTTACTAAAACAAAAAGTCCGCGACAAGGCAGAAGAATTTCATTTTGAGTAGGAAAGCTTGGAAATTTTATAACTCTTTTCCAACTTTAATGGAATTTATTCTTTCTTCTCCGTCTTTTTTAGTTATTATACCTAAATTTACAAAATACTCAGATATACTTCGAGCTGAATTAGACCCAAATCTTTTAGTTTCTTTGGCTAAGAGGTCTAAAACAGCTGATTTTACATATTCACTTTTTTTTAAATCATCTATAAACACAAGTTTGTGTTCTGTAAAAAGATTAATTGCATGCACGGATGAGACTTGAGAATATATAGGCGACCGTAGCATCGTTATGATTTTTTTTATCACTTCATTCTTAATTACCTCTATGTTTGCTAAAATCAACTTTTTTTTGCCAAAAAGAAGAGCGTCGAAGTCTTTTACCATTTTTTTCTCGTAGCCTTCTCTATCAAAATCAAACTTGTCAATAAGAGCAAGGAACTCTTCAAGAGATCTTCCATTTTTAACTTCATCGTCTTTTCGTATTAATTTATCCTTAGAACTAAACATGTTATTAGTGTCTCGTTAAATTGATAATACATTTAATTATACATTTTGTCCGCCCTCTACGATTCGAACGTAGGACCCTCGAGGTATAAGCTCGATGCTCTAACCAACTGAGCTAAGGGCGGATACTTTATTATAGTTATATACAATAACTTGTTTCTCCATTAAAAACAACATCCTACTGAGGTTAAACCTCCGTAACTTCATTATCCTTGTTATCCAACCAACTATTTAAAAAATCAGAAAAAGAAGCTTGGTCTTGAAAATAATCTGGGAAAGCTGATCTATTCAGTATTTTACCCTCCACCCTATCGACACCTACAAAGTCCAAATAACTGGAATAAACGTATGATGATAAAAATTCTTTCGTTTTTTGGTTATCCTTAGTAATCTTTTCTTTCCATTTTGGTTCAATTAACTTCATGGGATTAAAATGAATATAAGCATAAAGATATTCTAAGTATTTATCTTCCTTTATAGGTCTTGCCTTGAAGGTTCCTTGGAGCAAACTACCAGATCTTTCATAAGCAATATTAAAATACATAGCATAAGATGTTGTTAATTTTTGCATAAATAAACTTATGCCTCCCTTTGTTTTTTCTTTAAGCAATAAATGAAAATGATTCGGCATCAAACAATACGCTCCTATGTCAACCAGAGTATTTCCTCTTTGTAAGTTAAACTTTCCGAAAGAAGTTAAGTTTTTATAATTTCTAACTTCAATAGAAGAATGATTATTACAAATAAAAAGAAGAAAGGTAAAGCGCTTATAATCTTTTTTATCCAAGAAAATTCTTCTTTTTTCTGTTCCCCTATTATAAATATGATAATATTCTCCTAAAGCGAAAACGTAGTTACGTGTCATCTAAACATTATACACGGAGGTTTAACCTCCGTAAAGGGAGGATTAACTTACTATGTTGAGTTTCGCCTCTTCGCGTTTTTTCGGCATAATGCCATTGGCGATGATTATTTTCTCGTATTCCTCTTGTTCGAGAGTTTCTACTTCTATGAGTTTTTTAGCTATGGCATCAAGCGCCTTTCGGTGTTCAAGCAGAACTTTCTCAGCCGACTTTATACCGTCGCCTATGATTCTAGAAACTTCGGAATCAACCTTGGTGAAAACTGCTTCAGAATATCCTTCCTCCCTGATCTCTCCCCACATCGGCTTGCCTGCATCGCTACCGAGCGCAATCGGGCCAATAAGATCCGACATCCCCCAACGAGTCACCATCGCCCGAGCTAAATTTGTAGACATCTGCAAATCGCTTGATGGACCAGTCGTAATATCCCCGAAAACCATTTTCTCGGCAACGTATCCGCCCAAAGACATGGCAATGTCATCAATAAATTCTTTTTTGGATTGTAGACGCCTTTCTTCCAAAGGTAATTTTAAAGTGTATCCTCCGGCGTTGCCACGAGCGATGATAGAAACTTTGTGTACAGGATCAGCATATGGGAGAACTGAGGCGACAAGCGCATGCCCTGCCTCGTGATAAGCAGTAATTTCTTTTTCTTTTTTGGAGAGTAAGTGGCTTTTGCGCTCGGGTCCAAGCATCACCTTTTCAATTGCACGAATCAAATCAAACTGGAAAACTTTCTTACGGTTTTCTCTAGCTGCCAATATTGCTCCTTCGTTCATTAACGAATACAAATCCGCGCCAGAAAATCCTGGAGTCCTCTCGGCAATTAATTTTAGGTTGACATCTTCGGCCAACGGTTTTAATTGCGCATGAATATTTAAAATTTCTTCGCGATCCACGCGGTCAGGCAGATCGAGTAACACTTTTCTGTCAAAACGTCCTGGACGGATAAGCGCCGGATCAAGTACGTCTGGCCTGTTGGTAGCAGCCATCACTATCACCTTCTCATTGGGTTCAAAGCCGTCCATCTCCACAAGAATCTGATTTAGAGTTTGTTCTCGTTCATCATTTCCTCCTCCAAATCCTCCTCCGCGAGTGCGTCCTATTGCGTCTATTTCATCCATGAAAATAATTGCTGGCGCAGCTTTCTTGGCCATCTTGAAAAGATCACGCACGCGAGATGCCCCGACTCCCACAAACATTTCCACAAACTCGCTTCCGGATAAATGAAAGAAGGGTACACTAGCCTCCCCTGCCACAGCACGCGCGAGCAAGGTCTTGCCTGTTCCCGGAGCTCCTGTCAAAATGACTCCCTTCGGAATCCTTGCTCCGATGTCTAAGAATTTTTTAGGATTTTTAAGAAAATCAACTATTTCTTTCAACTCCTCTTTTGCTTCCTTGCATCCAGCTACGTCTTTAAAAGTTACCTTGTTACTCTTGTCATTCGGGTCAGTTATGCGAGCTTTAGATTGGCCAAAAGAAAATGCTTGCATTCCTGCGCCTTTGACCTGGCGTGAAAGATACCAGAGAAAAAAAACGATGAAAATAATCGGCAGGGCAAAGGGCAAGATATTCATAACCCAATATCCGAATCCGCTCTGGTTTTTCACTTCTATGTTAGCCGCAGATAGAGCGTCTTTGTCCACTCCATAATTAAAAAGTGTCTGCGAAAGAGAGGATTCCGTTTCTTTTTTAGAAGTTTTAACTTCGTCATCTCTGTAAGTAATAGTAAGCTTTTCTCCTTCCACCAAAATACCCTTGACTTCTAGAGCATTGATGCTTTTCGCTAAGTCGGAAATGGAGATCTCCGATACGTCTTTAGGACTACCAGATATCATCAAATAAAGAGCGGTAATGGTCATGAAAATGAGCACGGCACCAACCATGCTTCCGGAGAATTTAGGGTTTTCTTTTTTCTTTTTACTTTTATTTTTTAGATCTTTTTTACTTAAAAAATCAAAATCCATCTAGACATCTTAGCACAAAATTAAAATCTGTGCCAAAGGACTTGATTGGTCACTTCGTGGTGATACACCACTTCGGAAGGTTTGATGAAAGTCCCGAGCGCCTTCGGAGAGCGGTCTGCCGCCATCTGTTTATATTCCGCATATTTTTCTTGATTAGTTTTGTCCAAAATTTTTCCCACGAAATCACTGGCTTTGAAAAACTTGATAGCATCATGGATATTGTCTGGCAAAAACCGCACTCTATCGCGCTTTTCTTTGTCTTTCACTAAAAGATTCCCCTCGAGTCCTGTTCTGACTACCGTGTAGAGCATTAAATAAGGGTTGGCATCAGGCGCCACCGAACGAATTTCAACACGGGTAGAACGCTCATTACCGATAGGAATACGAATCATCGAACCGCGGTCGATGGCTGAAACTTTGATTTGGTTCGGCGCTTCAAAATGCGGATCCAAGCGGCGATAAGCGTTTACACTCGAATTGAAGACAAGGCAAATTTCGGACGCGTGATTCAAAATCCGCCAAATAAAATCCCACGCCATCTCCGACAGGCCATCTTTGCCCCGCGCATTATAAAACATATTTTTCCCGTTTTTGGCGAGCGAAAGGTTGGTGTGCATTCCAGAACCGTTAATGCCGATGAGTGGCTTTGGCAAGAAGGTGGCCGTCATACCCATGCTATTGGCGATTTGGCGACAGACCAGTTTGTAAAGTTGAATGTTGTCGCAAGTCCGCACTACTTCCGTATAAGAGAAATTCATTTCAAATTGGGAAGGAGCCACCTCTGGATGGTCTTTTTCATTTTTGAAACCCATCGCACGTTGCGCTTCCGCCGCCTTATCGATAAACTGACGCAATTTATTCAGAGGCAACGAATAATAATAGCCACCGGTCGAAATAGGCTTGAAAGAACCCGTTTCTTCATACTCCTGTTCAGCGTTTACCCCATCGATCAAAAATCCTTCTATCTCGGCTGAAGCATAAGCAATAAAACCGCTTTTCTTTTTTAGTTTTTGTGTATGAAGCCTGAGCTGTCCACGAAAATCAGAAACATATGAGGTAAAATCTCGATTAAAAATATCGGCAAATATGATCACCTTTCCTGGTCCAAAAATATCCGATGGTAGGAAACGAATACTGCCCCAGTCTATCCTAAGACGCAAGTCAGATTCAGACTGTTGACTAAAACCGCGAATGGAAGAGCCGTCAAATGTTAGATTGTCCGCCGAATCAAGCAAGAATTTTTTATCATAATCAAGCATATGAAAACGGCCTTCAATATCAGAGAAACAGAGAGTTACCGCCTTGATCCTTTTTTCCTTTTGCAAGTAAGCGCGATATGCTTTTTCCAGTTGGGTATCCGTCATTGTCTCCTCCCGTTCTTTCGCTTTCAAATTCATTACCTCCAGCTCGTTGTAAGGAATTTCTAAAAAATTCTTCAGCCGCTTCACTAGCGTTGTTTTTTCCATAAATTAATTTAAGTTAAATTAATAATTATTTAAGATAAAAATATAGTATTTAATCTTAAACTATTACTATTATATACTGATCCAATAAAAATCAATTATGAATAACTTTCTTTGGCCACAAAAATAGGGCGCTCACAGCCGTAAAAGTAATAAATTATATGTTAAGATTGAATTATGGCTCATTACGCGGAAAACAGAAAAGCGAGATTTAATTATGAAATTTTAGAAAAATACGAAGCAGGTATTGAGCTTTTGGGTACGGAAGTGAAATCCGTGAGAGGTGGAAAAATGTCCCTAGAGGGCGCCTTCGTCATTATACGAGGAAGCGAGGCATTTCTTATAAATGCCAATATTCCTCCGTACCAACCTAATAATGCGCTGAAGAATTATGATCCGCTCCGTAATAAAAAACTATTGCTGACCAAAAAAGAAATAGTGCAACTCGCCGGCAGTGAGAAAAATAAAAGTTTGACAATAGTACCGATTTCAGTGTATAATAAAAATAGAAAAATAAAGGTAGAGGTAGCTATCGTGAAAGGAAGAAAGAAACACGACAAGCGAGAAACTATTAAAAAACGCGAGACTGAACGTGAGATCAGAAGAGAATATAAAGATCGTTGAAAATAAAATAAAAAGTAAATTTTGGGGATGCAAGGCATAGACAGTAGGTCTACTTGTACAGATGCATGTCGAGAATGAACGTAATCTCGCTAAAATTCGTTCAAATGTTAATTGCAAAATTAGCTACCAAAGCAAAATTTGCAGTCTCTCCATACTTCGGTATGAATGACTTCGCTTTTGCTTCAGTTTCCGCATACGCGTAAGCTGATGTCTCTCTCATAGACTTCCGATATATGAGGTCGAGGCATAATATTATCGGGATAGGATAAAGAGGGTCTCGACTTTGTCCGAAACATAGAGAATCGATTAAAAAATATTTCACTCGCTTAAGAATTTTCTAATTTAAAACAAAAAAGCGAGTCACACATGTAGACTTCTTTACAAAAACTTATTGCACGGGGATTCGATTTCCCCCATCTCCACTGCTTCGCTAAAGCTTCGCAGTGCAGGCACCGTATAATCTTAGTGATGCAGTGCAGGCACTAGAAGATTTAGAAAATACTCCCCTTTATGGGAGTATTTTTGTTTGCAAAACAAAGAAGCAGTGGTTCTGCGTAGCTTTATGCGTAGCAGAACTATATAATATAAATATGTATTACGTGTACATTTTACAAAATTTGGAAACAGGAAAAAGTCATACAGGATTTAGTGAAAACTTGAAGGCAAGACTGAAAAGTCATAAAGAAAAAACTGTTAAAACTACGAAGTCTGCGAGACATAAATTAATTTTTTATTCTGCATTTGAAAATAAAACTAAAGCCCTCAATTTCGAAAAATACTTAAAACATGGTTCTGGATTCGCTTTCGCCAAGAAGCACTTAATATAGGACATAGGACCATCAAGCGACGGCAAGCAAACTATCTGAAACTCATTTCTTACCCCGCTAGACTATAAAAGTATCCGTTCTGGATGGTGTTTTATTCTTTTATCTTATATAATCCTATTCGTGGATTTTCTGGTTAAATTTTCTACAACATACACTTACTTTGTCGGAGTAATAATACTTTTTTTTGTTTGGTCCATAGTTTTCCTTAAAAAGGGAATCAACCGCAGAGAAATGATTCTGGGAGGGCTTGTCTTTGGTGTGGCAGCGGTACTAATCGGGATGAAATATGCGACTCATGATTACTGGAGTCCGCAATATCTTTTTCCATCAATACACATTGAGGACTTTCTGTATGGATTCCTTTTTGGGGGCGTTTGTACACAAATATATTTTTTCTTTTTTAAAGTAAGAGAGCGTACTACACAAAAACACCACCCCTTTTTCGTTATTATGGCTTTTATTATTTTCATATTCTCATTTATTTTCTTAACTGGGATTATGAAACTAAATTCAATCGTGGCCCACATAATCCCTCCGCTTTTAATAGGTTTGTATATAATCTACAAAAATCATCGATATGTTAAAATCCAGATTTGGAGTGGTTTCTTTGCAGCTATCATCACGTTTGTTACTTTCAAAATACTTATCTTTATAAATCCAATCTTCGTTATCAATACATGGTATTTACATAATCTCACAGGGATTATTATATCTGGCATTCCTCTCGAAGAATATCTTTTCGCTTTCTCTGCGGGTTTTGGTACATCCCTTTTTTATGAGTTCGTTACCGGAAAAGAACTGATTTTTAGAAAAAATAAGTTATTATTAACTTTATAGATAAGTTGTCGGTCAAAAAATCTTAGAAAACTCTTTATAAAACGCAAATTGGTTTTCTGCTTTCTTTTTGTTTTGCTCGAATAAATTTTTATATTTTGAAGAATCCAGTTTGTAATAACTTTCATTAAAGGCGTCAGTAACAAAACGCGCCATAGACCCCATAGATATAAGTTTTACACCGTAGGGGATGGATTCTTTCTCTTCTTCGGTAATAAATTTCGCAGTTGAATAATATCCATCGAGCGCCGAATTATAAATGTCTAAATCGAAGTGCGCTTCTTCTGTATCTTCCCCTCCTGGCATACACCAACTACGCAACGCATCTCCCAACTCTATAGCTAAAGTCTTTTCTGTAAAAGTATCAAGATCGAGGACAGCTATGGCATGTTTGCCGCTTTCGTCAAATAATATATTATTTATTTTGAGATCATCATGAATAATTCGTTTTGGTAACGAAACATTTTTGTAATGTTGATCGAATAATTCTAACACTTCTTTGGCGAGAATATTTAATTGATCATACTTATCAGTATCTTTGTGTCTCAAAAGAACAGAGCGTAATTCGTCCACATAGAACGGCACATCGTGGAAATGAAGCAATTTGAACTTAAATTCATATTTACAATCAAGAAGCGCAGTATGAAATAACCCCGTAAACCTTCCAGCCTCATACGCCTGCGCCTTCGACGAAACAGCTTCGATGATGCTGCCGGGAATAAAAGAAAGAAGTCTCCACCAAGACTGATCATCTTTTACAAAAAGCCCCCCATCCAAAGCATTTATTACCTTTTGAGTTAAAATATTTTTAGAAGCAAGATGTTTGGTGATAGCATCAATATCTTCCATCACTGAAACATCAAATATGGGATTCATCTTTTGCAGAACATAGTTCGTATTTGTATCGCCCTCTTTTACATCCACAAGGTAAGTCGAATTTATAGCCCCTTGTCCTAATTTACGAAAGGAAATCTTCGTCGATTCGGAAAAATATTTTTTTAAAACTTCCTCAATACCCATACCGATGTTTTTAATCTGAGTTTTTATAAAATGACTTCCCCTAGAGTATGTACTCGTTTATGATCGAAGGCAACTTGTTTTTTTGCGATTCTTCTAGATTCACTGTACCTGATCCTCATAAATTCGTCTTCTTCGGCATTCATGGCCTCGTCGGGCACCCGGTTCATCAAGTGCGTTTCGACAAACGGCAACACTTCGTGCACCGCATCGAGGTCTTGACCGTTGTTTTCAACGAAAACCACTTTGCTACAACCTTGTGTATATTGTTTCAACACTTCCAGCTTGTTCCCTTCTTCTTTGGTATATCTAATGACGTCCATTATTTTATCGAAACCCACACCAAGGACCTTTTTGTCCTGCCAATTTGGAGCGCCGAATGATATGAGCACGATTTTATAACCTTTATTTTTCGCCTCGTTCAAAAAAGACATGGTGTCTTCGTACAGGTATTTACTAAAATTTATTTTTTCTACAAAATCTTTAATCTTCTCTTTCGAAAAGTTGCTATATTCCGGCAAGATTTTGGCAAGCTCTTCGAAATGGCGTATGATCGTGTAGCCCGCCTTCACTGCCAACTCATAAGAGTCTTCCCATTCTTTAGTGGGAATATGGAACTCGTCCAACATGACCCTTCTTATTTCGAACAAGAGAAAGGCGTCCGTGTCGTAAAGGGTATGGTCGAAATCGATGACCAGTATTTTATTTCCCGGTTCAAATTTAGCAATCATGTTGGGATTTAATATAACACGTGGATTAAAAACTGTCTAGTCTTTTAAGTGCCTTTAACAAAAGGTATCTGTGGAGTATAATAAACCAAACTATGAAACGCTTGGCACAAATGTCCGAGAAGGATATATCAAAAATAAAAATGGTTGTTTTTGATCTAGATGGGATACTTGTAAGACGAGGCACTAAAATAAGACAGATAAGCAACACCACCACTCTGCAAACCAAAGTAATCCAAATAAAAGAGATAAAAGAAATAAAAGAACTGAGCAAGAAAGGATTCTTGATCAATATCAGCTCCGGCAGAGGACTATACATGCTCCAAGAAATGTTTAGGGAAATTTTGCCTTTCGTGAGTCTCACATACGAGAATGGCAGCGCCACCTGGCATAAGGGACGGATCTACCAACATATCAACAGTTTTGAATATATGCAAACAATATTTCCGAAACTTAAAAAAATAGCCAATAAGAATAAAAACGTAAAAGGTTTTGAGCCGAAAGAATTCATCATCACCCTGCACTGCAAAAATCGAATACGAGAAATCGAGGAAGTGGTGAAAAAAGAAAAAGATCTCTACACCATCTGGAATGGCGAGGCCTATGATATAGGAATAAAGGGAGAACAAACCAAAGCTCTGGGACTAAAACGTGTAATGAAAATATTTAAATTAAAAGGGGAGAACGTGATGGCCATAGGAGATAATTATAACGACCATGAAATGCTAAGAGAAAGTGGAATACCCATCTCGGCCGACAAAAACAGGGTCAAGGGAAAGTTTTATACATCGCTTGAGGGCAAATTCCTTCCGGCAGACATGTTGATGCAAAAAATACTCTCATTGAAACAAAAATAGCACGCCCCCATATTTTTATTGACTTTGCGGACAAGATACGCTAAACTAGCTTTAGTTTAGGGTATTAAATAGATAAATTGCGAGAAAGAATAAACAACCAAATACGAGCGCACGAACTTCGTGTTATTGATGGTGAAGGTCAAAATCTAGGTGTTTTAAGTATAAGAGATGCATTAGAGCTAGCCCAGAGTAAAGGACTGGATTTGATTGAAGTATCCCCAAATACCAATCCTCCAATAGCTAAGATAATGGATTTCGGCAAGTACCAGTACGAAGTGAGTAAGAAGTTGAAAAAAGCCAAAGCAGGTTCCAAACCAACGGAAACAAAATCGATCCAAATAAAGATAGGGACTGGCGACCATGATTTAGGATTAAAAGCCAAGACTGCCTCGAAATGGCTAAAGGAGGGACACAGGATAAAAGTCGAGCTTTTCCTCGCCGGGCGCACCAAGTATATGGATGAAAAGTTCTTAAGAGAAAGGTTAGATAGAATACTTCACTTGATCACCGAGAACTATAAAGTCTCCGACGCATACAAAAGGGGTCCTAAAGGACTAATCACAACAATAGAGCGAGCAAAATAAATTTTATGAAAACAAATAAATCATATACAAAAAGATTAAAACTCACCAAAAACGGCAAAGTAATATCACGCAAGCCGGGTTTTAACCATTTTAATGCAAAACAGTCGCGCACTAAGCAATTAGCAGGACACAAGGGTCAGAGTTTTCTGATAAAAAATAAGCCAAAGTCTCATTTGCTTCCGTTTTCTTAATACTTTATAACTTTATAACTTTGAACTACTAATATGACAAGAGTAAAAAAGGGAGTACATGCGCTAAAGAGAAGAAGAAGCGTCTTGAAACAGACAAAAGGAATGCGCCACGGACGTAGCAAAAAAGAGCGTCAAGCAAAAGAGGCATTACTTCACGCTGGAGCTTATTCTTTCGCTCACCGAAAAGATAAAAAATCTCACAATAGGAAACTCTGGAATATAAAAATAAACGCAGGAAGCAGAGAGCTCGGAATGCCCTATTCGAAATTTATGGATGGACTAAAAAAGAAAAATATCTTGCTTGACCGGAAAATATTGGCTGACTTAGCAGAAAACAATAGAGCAACTTTCGAAAAAATAGTAAAAGCTCTGTAGAAAATAAAGAAAAAGTTTTTACTTTTTTTCGTGTTCGTCTACTTTATATTTCCTAACCATAGTGATGATATTTTCGACTATCTTTTTAGGATTATCACCAGAAATAATTTTGTCATTAGGACGGTGACTCTTAGCCACGATATCTTCCAGCTCAGCACCAGTCTCCCAAGGTCCTTCCAAGATACCTATGGGCTTATAATCCTCAAAAGCAACGGCAAACTCATGTATCGTACCAATACGCCCGCAGGCAAATATTACCGCGTCAGAAGAGCGAGTAAGCAGGAGGTCTCGTCCCGGATAGCCAAAACCGGTGTATATTATCAAATCCATGTAATCGACAGGAAGCTTGTAAACTTCCATATGTTCTTTTTCCGATGCAGCTGGAGAAAAACCGATAGATATGCCACCTTCCTCTTTTGTTCCCATGGCCACCCAAAAAGGAAACCCGGTAGTCGCTCCGGTGACCAGCACCGCCCCTTGGCGAGTTATTTCTCGTCCGAGCTCTTTTGCTATATCTAGAGTGTTTAACCCGAAATGACTGGTGTCTGCCGATCCAGATACACATATTTTAATCTGATTGTGTCCATGCTTGTTATAAGGACTTGATGAAATCATATTCATAGGGTAATTATAGCAACAAATTATGTTAATCCATACGTCAGAAATAAAGCAAAACACCATCTCCTTGCCTCGGCGCAAAAGCTTCAATACCTAGGTTGTCTCTAATTTTTTGAACTAAAAACATGGCAGACGATGGCTCACCCATCACTACAAAAACTTTTTTTACAGAGTCGCTCATGTCTTCCACAAAATCGAGTAATCCGTCCCCGTCTTTGTGTCCCGAATACCCATGAATAGTCGCAACATGAGCCCTTACATTTACATCTTCCCCGCTAATATGCACCCTCTTTATGCCTTCCTGAATTAGTCGTCCCAAAGTCCCTACAGATTGGTATCCGGTAAGCAAAATTGTGTTGTTCGGATCAGGCAAATAATGTTTTTCGTGGTGTATAATGCGCCCGCCAGAGGACATCCCGGAACCTGCGATTATTATCTTGGGGTTTGGAGTATCATCAATCATTTTCGACTCTTCAGAGTGCAGAGTGGAATGAAGTCCTGGAAAATCAAAAAGATATTTGTCTTTGGATAATTCCCTTTGCGCTGTTTCGTTAAAGTAGTTTCGGTACTGTTTGAAAATTTCAGTCAAACGAATGGCAAGCGGTGAATCAAAAAAAATAGGCATCACGGGTATGCGATTATTTTCGACTAAATCATTGAGTTCGAACAAAAGCTCCTGAGAACGTTCGAGCGAGAATGTAGGTATCAGGAGTGTTCCCCTCCTTTTGTAATTATCTTCAATCACCCTCTCCAATAAAACCCTCCTGTCATTTCTGGATTCGTGATTTCTATCTCCATAGACGGATTCCATGACTAAATAATCCACATCTGTGATTTTTTCAGTATCTGGTAGTAAAGGTGAGGGTGAATTCCCCAAATCTCCAGTAAATAGAATCTTTTTGCCTTTATATATAAATTCAACCATTGCTGAACCCAGAATATGTCCAGCATTTTTAAACGACACTTCGAGATCATCCGTGATCTGTATTTTTTCATGGTAGTCATACGAAAGCCATTGCAAAAATGCCTTGCTTATATTTTCCTCCGAATATATCTTGTGTAGATTAAAATGTTTGCTCTTGGAAAGAATACCGGCAGTGTCTTCCAACATTGGACCTGTGAGCGCGCGAGTCGGTTTCGTGGAATAAATCATTCCCTTAAATCCTTCGTGTATTAATTTAGGAATTCTTCCGATATGGTCTATGTGGGCGTGGGTAACAAAAAGAATATCGATCTTCCCTGGATCGTATGGAAAGGGTATCCAGTTTACCTCCTCAGCTAGCTTCATTCCTTGATTGAGTCCACAATCAACCAGAATACTCTTGTCATCAATTTCCAAAAGAAAGTTGGCTCCTGTGACTGTGTTTGTCCCCCCGCAAAATGTTATCTTGGCAATGTGTGGCATTTAAAAGTGGTTTAATTATATAACATTTTCTTTAACATGAGTAGTACACTTTAAAAAATAGAAGATCGCGGACAAACCACCAGCTAGATCAAAAAATATATCGGAAGTACTGTCCAGAATATTGAAAGAGTTTTTGGTTATAAACACATCTATTAATATCTCAAACACCTCCCATCCCGCGCCTATAAACAAGACAGCGAGCAACACCTTGAAAGTAGATTCCAAAAAACTTTCTCTAAACGTGGGTGAGAACAAGTAAATAGAAATGAGTCCAAGCCATAGCCCTCCCAGAAAATGCATAATCATGTCAAAATACCATATCGAAGAGTACCAATAGAATTTGAGCGCTAAGAAGTTTAGTAGAAAAATAAAGATAATAAGCGACACCAGACGTATTAAAAACCTTTTTGAGTTCATGTTTACATTATACCCTGTAGTCAAATTTCTATAAAATTCTAATGCAAAGTTATACGTCCAAAACGCACTTCTTAAGAAAAAATCCCCAGCTATTAAGTGGAGAATTTTTCTTAGGGTTATTTTGGAGCTTATTACCATAGATTATATATCTAAGTGGGTGCGAGACACGAAGGACCAAGGTCAAACGCGATCGACGCTCCCATAAATTAGTGTTCTAGGTAATAATTAAAATAACCCTACTTGAAGTATAGCAAAGGCCAAAGCATTAGCAACTGGACGAGACCAGTTTTTTGTTTCTGAATGAGTTTATAAAACTCGGTAAAAAGATAATAACGTATTGGACACGGCCGTGTCTATTACGCTATCTCAGAAACGCATATCATACCAATCTAGTCCATAGTTTTTCGAGATAACATTTCTCTCTCCTTCTGGCGTAGCGACTTTGCCTTCAAGCCCTAACAATTTTATAGCCTCTTGAATACTTTCCTCACTTTTGCCTTCAATTTCGAGATAAGCAGGCATCCCAGGATACTGATCTAGATCAAATTGCCAATCTTTGTATACAAAAGATACTCTATCTTTTTCCTGATGAGCGTACAGTTCGAGTCCTAACTCTAAAAATAAATCTACTAGAGCATTTTTATCTGGGATTTTGAAATTTATTTCTTTATGCGCGCTAGAGACACCTTGAAAATTACGATTCCCTTTCCAAGTCGCTTCGCTATAGCCTTCGCTATCAGTCCTAATCCGTAGAAACCAAGGCGTCTCCCCTTCCTTATCTCCTTTCGGTCTAAACCAATCAACAACCAACCTAGTATCTCTAATTTGTTCCGCACCTAAAACAGTAAGCTTTTTATTTATCTCTTCTCTGTCAACATCTAATATTTTTGTTTCGACTTCATTCATGAAATTATTTCTTTTTATAAGCCTTACTGCGATTATCTACATATCTAACAGTAATAATATTTCTACGCCAGTCCACCTGGTAAAAGATACGCCAATCACCGACGCGAAGTTTAAAATAGTCGCGAAGGTCCGCAGTCAAAACTACTGGCAAAATTTCATCAAAATTCTTTTCCAACCAATCGAGTTTTAAAATAACGCGTCGGCGAATCGAATTATCTAAAACAGAAATATCTTTCTCCGCTTCTTGTGTAAGTTCTACAGACCACTTAAGCATTTTATAAATATTTCCTTTTAATCTGGCTAAGTGAAAAAGTCTTACTGCTTTTTGAAAGAGTAGATAGTCTTTTTTTAGCTTTAGTACTTAAGTCAGACCCAAAATCAGGATCATTAAAAACATCAAAAACCGCGCTTGAGACAAGAGCTTTAAGATGGTTGTCTATATTTTTTATTGCTGAAGTATTCATGCTTAATATAATAACAAAGAATAACAATTCTTGCAAAGTTAATTTATATTTTTGTATATAAAATTATTTATAATATCCTAACTTTTCCAAAAATTTCTCGAGAATTCTGACGGGAACACCGATAACTGTATCAATGGAACCGTCTAACTCTTTTACATAATGTAAAAAAGCCCTGTCGGTGAAACCTGCTGCCTTGTAAGTTATCGGGTCATCAGCCATTTTTTTAATAAAGCAAGTCTTAAAACTAATTCTTTAAAATCTTCGTGTCGTATCTGTTTTTCATCTATATCTGCAGTCTTCACATCAAAGACAAAACCAGCATCTTCTAAAAGCTTTTTCTTAAACGGTGACGCAGATCCGAGAATTAATTTAGTTTCACCCATATCTTATTCGTCCACTCCGAAACGCTTGTAGTCGTAAGTTTTATTTTCGCCGAACCAATGCTTTATTTCATGTTCCGCCTCCTCCGGAGTTTCCGAACAGTGAATAATATTCATGACTGCCCTCTTTTCTTTATTCGCTAAGGCAGGACTATCAATGGAAAAATCCCCTCTGATGGTGCCCATATCTGCTTTGTAAGGCATCGTGTCTCCGGCAATCTTTCTTACTACATCTACCGCATGCGTACCTTGTAAAACCATTTTCACCAATGGAGCAGACTTCATATAATCAACTAGCCATTTGCGAATTTCCGGACCAATTTTAGATGTATCAGTGGTGCCAAAATCGATCATAAGATCATAACCATATTTTTCGTATGTGGTTTTTGTTTTCTCTCCAAGTCGGGTTATCCATTCTTCGTTTTTCGGATAATGATTATCAAGCTGGTCATGGCTCGGCTGAAACATCTCAAGAGCCACGATTTTTAAATCACGCTGTTCAAAACGACGAATAATCTCTCCCGTCAAACCCTTTCTGACCCCGTCGGGCTTTATCATCACATATGTCCGTTCCTCTTTTGGATGTTTCATAAATAAATATAATAAAAGAAGCGATTACCGCTTGATAATTGTAATAGCGTTATTGTATCAGAAAATGAAAGTTTTGCAAAATAGGGTCTAGCTCAATACTTTATATCATTCTTAAAATTAAGGCATATGCTGAAATCTTAAGACTTATGATCTTAGCTTATATAATTACTTTCTAATCATCCCCTCAAAAGTTATTGAGGAATATTCAGACAAATCGTAACCATATTTTTTATAAATATCTAGCGCAGAACAAATCAAACCCTTCCCGGGATCTAAGCCAAGTTTTTGGGCAGCATCCTTTGCCTTCTCGTAAGAATCTGACTCAATTTCAACATAAACAGGAATGAACGGCCAGAAGTCTATATTGTGTCATATCTCGCCATGATTTCCGCTTCGACTTCGGCACGATCGCGACCGTATTATTCCCTGCACGCTTATTCTTTCTCGACCTTTTAGCAAAACAATCTGTATCCAATATTTTAACATAACTAAAACCAATAGATACCAACCATAAATTAACCATATTTGTAAGCTCAAAATAGGGTGAAGGGAGAGCAAAGATGGAACATTGTATTTCCATTCGTAAACGGCCGTATTGGGAACCTCATGCAAGAAAATAGACAGAATTGTTGTCACAGCAATAATTGAAACCCAGTGTGTCCAGTGCTTAAGGTAGTATCTAAGTTCAAGTGTGGTCAATACTATCCAGATCGAAACAAGAATCGCAATGGCAATTTGTACATAAAAAAGAGAATTATTATCTTTGAATAGTAAACACACTACTATGGCCAAAACTATCAAAGCATGAACAAGATATTCATATTTATATACAGTCTTTGTCTTCACATCTTCATGGACCAAAACAATCTTTTCTTTAAATAAAGAAGACAGGAAATATATTAACTCGACAACAGATAATCCGCCTATTGGATAAATCAGTATATATAATCGAAGCCAGTCGCTTGTGTGGCTGTAAAAAGGGTAAGTCCAGAAACCAGTTAGGAGCTCGCCAACGATATAATCAAAAACTAAACCAAGTAAAGCCAGTGCGACATAGTATTTCATAAACAGAGACAATCTATTTTTCAACAGCCAGAGAGTAGATTCATGACGATAATTCAAAAAACCAAGAGACAACCAAAAAAACACCACAAATCCCAAATACCAGAAGTGAAACCCTAAAAAAGCAGCATAAATAAAAGAAATCCAGCCCAGAGTTGAAATCAACGCAAAGAAATCTTTATATTTATATAATTTCATCTTATCTTATTTAGTTTTCTTTTTCTTCAACTCTAAATCCAATTCATTGAGAACTTTTTTAATTTCTTTAAAAGCAACATCTTTCGCTTTTTTGTGAGTATCATTTAAGTACTTGGACAGATGGTCCACTGCTTTCTTTTTGTCTTGCTTGCTGATGCCTTTGGTGGCCCTCGACACCAGTTTGTCTATTTTGTCTCGAGTCACATCCATCAACCCCAAACCAAGAACCAGTACTTTGTAAACTAATGCATCTTTTTTGTTTGTTTTAGCCATATAAATGATTGTTTATTGATAATATAAACACATATTAACACGATTTGCCTGCCAACACTATTTTGGAACCACTAAATGAGAAATAAATTTAACCCCCTCTTCAGTTAATTGTTTAGCGAAATTTAACACAGTCTCCGGTAAATCCTCTGGATGATTAAGGAATCCCTCTATGGTAGTGGAAATGTCTTTAATATCAAAAGGGGAATTTTTCTCCACATATGTCTTTAAAGAATTTAAAATATCCATCTCTGGATCAAACTTGCGAAGCAACCCATCATATTCAAGAATGGTCTTTCCCAACACGAAAGAAGAAAGAGGGACTTCTATCCCTGATCCTTGAGCGATAAAAAGCAAACGGTAGAAAACTTCAGCCATGCTCATCTCTAGCACAGATCCAGTCTGCCAGTCATTCAAAAGGATCCTGACCTTTTTTTCTATTTCAGATATAGACGGATCGATTTCAACCTCATTTAATTCAATCAAGTTTCTAGAAACCTTCTTCACATCTCGCTCCATAATTCCAGACAAGATCTCGACCAGAAACCCTTTTAGATATGTTGGTAGAACTCCGATCACTCCAAAATCAATAAAAGCAATATCATTTTTATGAGTTAATAAAATATTAGCTGGATGTGGATCGGCATGAAAATAGCCATCTTGAAAGACTTGTTTAAACACGATATCCAACATTTGTTTAATGAAAACCTTTTTACTACAATGTATATTTTTATATTTTATAATTTCAGCATTTCCCAGGCCAGGAACAGAATCAATCAAGGTATTTAAACTTACACCCTCAAGATATTCCATTGTTAATATTAATTTGCCACTAAGTGAGTGAATAACCTCGGGGGCTTTAAAAAAACTAACGCCCGAAAAATTTTTCTTGATTCGAGTTATGTTTAAAATTTCGAGTCGATAGTCCAATTCATGCTCTATCCATTTAAAAAATTCTTCAATGGAAACGCCCAGTAATTCCACCAACTCCCTCTTGGATTTAGAAAAGGTAAGAATTTTCGCTAAACTTAGTATTTTCTTCGCTAGAGACAAATCTTTGTTGATAATTGCTTTAATCTTTGGTTTCTGGACTTTCACAGCAAGAGTTCTACCATCCAACTTTGCAAAATGGACTTGAGAAAGCGAAGCAACAGCGAAAGGATGAGGTTCAAAACTATCAAAAATTTCAATGGGATCTTTCCCTAATTCAGATTTGAATAGTGAATTGATATCACTCTCTTTTACCACAGAACCATGGTCTAGAAGTTTGCGCAGTTCATCAGCCAAACTCGGACTAATCAAGTCAGCACGCAACGACAACATTTGGCCAAATTTTATGAAGGTCGGACCCAGGTCGCTTAATAAAGCGTTTATTTTCGGACCGGCGTTTTTGTAAGACGATTTATCTTTTTCAGCCTTGTGTATTTCTTTAAAAATAAGAACCCCATTTTTTATTATTTTAAATAATCGCATAGATATAAATTACTCCATCGTGTCGAATCTTGCCATGATTTCCGCTTCGACTTCGGCGCGGTCGCGTCCGTATTTTATGTAAGAGAGTTGTTTCAAATTCTCTACGTTTTCACCATCACCCTTCTCAGGAGCATATGTTTTTATATTAAAGGGCTTTGTCGGAGTACCGTTTACCAACATACTCATATATGCATTGTAGTTATCTAGTTTGGCTATGTCAGCAGAATTAAATATAGGTTTAAACTTGGGTTCCAAAAAGTTTGCGTCTTCTGTGCCCACCCGAAACACCGCCATAGAACCGACGTTACCAAAAACCGCATTTTTTATTTTTTCTTCAAGTTGGGTGATGTACTGGTGAGCAATGTTTAGGGAAAGTCTGTATTTCCTCGCTTCAGAGAGAATGGAAGCAATAGAGTCCGTAGTGACATTCTGGAACTCATCTATGTAAAGATAAAAATCGTTTATGGGCTTACCAAACATATCTACTCGAGAGAGCGCCGCCATTTGGATTTTGCCCACGAGTACAAGACCTATTAAGTTGGCATTGATATCACCCAATCTTCCTTTAGAGAGATTGACCAGAAGAATCTTCTTCTCGTCCATTATTTTTCTAAAATTGAAAACTGAATTTTGCTGGAGCACCACCGGGCGCATGATGTCATTTGATATGAAATTGTCGAATTTTGAAGAAATATAGGGCACAAAGTTTGCTAGTGACTGATCTCCCGTCGTTTGTTCGGCAGAGACCCAGAATTGTTTGATGATCGGGTTCTTACATTTCTCAAGCTTCATGTCTCGGAATTCTTTATCAGCTAAAACCCTGGTAATCTCAAGCAAGGTCGAGCCCGAACCTGGGTCCTCCATCACCAAGAAAGCACTGTTTCTGAAATACTGCTCGAACATCGCTCCTCCGCCTATCTTCATATCAAAGAGTTTATTAAAAATACCCATTAGCTCGTTTACGACAAAAGTTTTCTGCTCTGGGTATTTGGGGTCAAATTCTAGCATATTGAGTCCCATTGGTCGCATTGTATAAGCAGGATCAAAATAAATAACATCGTCAATGCGTTCTTTGGGAACACGAGACAAGATAGTTTGAATATCAGTGCCGTGCGGGTCAATATAACAGCAACCGTCGCCATTTCTTATATCTTGGGTAATCATATTAAGCATAATATTTGTTTTACCTGTTCCCGTCTGGCCGATAACGTAGAAGTGTCTCATTCTGTCCTCGCGCGACATGTGAATAATCGTATCCCTTCCTCGATAGCTATTTACCCCGAGCACTATACCCTCGCGCGCTATCTCAAGAGGTGCGGGAGCAATGCCCGACTTTGCCTCCTTTAATTGTGGCTGACTGCCGATGCCCACAGGAAAATGAAACACTGAGGAAAGCTCTTTCAAGTTCATCGGAAGAATCTTGTCTCCCCTTAATACCCGATAAGAAAAGTCGTGGAAAAGTTCTTTTAAATCACTACCGTGGAATTTTTCAAAAATAAAAGAGTTGCTAGCCGATTCAGAAAATTGGTTGAAGGACGACTCTATCTCTTGCAATATGTCTTCTGCCCGATCCTTGCTTCCGGCAGAAGTGATGACCCGGATATTTGCCTTCATTATAGTACTCTTCATTTTGTTGCCTATTTTCTCTGCCGCCCCTTCATCCACCGCCTTCCTGCCTGCTATATATTTTTCTTTCTTTTCTTCTTTTTTCTTTGCGCCGAAGATAAATTCTTTTGAAATTTTAAGAAAGGCTTTATTGAATTTATAAAAATTATCGGCTGCGTGTTTCACAGACATACCATCTTTCACATCGTCTAAAATCATATGAAATTCATCGATAAATTTTTCTCCTGCAGGAGCCACCACTAGTTGTATCGCCGCGCCCTCCCCTTCTGTTTTTAGCTTGGAGAAAACATTGAGTATGATGTTCATCGGATCGTGTTCAATATTGTCGTAAGTTTTGATTGGCAACACGGAGCGCTCTTTGAAACTAGCATATGCCCCGGCAGACCCACCTTTTTCATTAAAAATATTGTAGTCATCTGCCGTTTCATGAACTTTAGCATCATGATAGAAAGAGAGTACCTGTTTCTCAAACAGTGAAATATGCTTGTTGGGCACGGCTGCAAAAACCACCACCTCGTCGGAAATACTACTAAGAGCTACCTCTAAAGTGAAATAATTTTCTTTTTCGTTATTCTTTCCCTCCGAAATTGAATGCATGCCAGCATAAAACTGCTCCATTGCGCCTATGAATTCCTTAAAACCCTTCTGTTTGTCCGCCTCCTCCCTGGGAGGTGGAAGAGTTATTTCAAAAAGGGTCATATTTAGAGATTTATAAAGAGGGGTACCATCTTTCAAACCAGCAATTTGCCCTGTTTTAAAATATTGAACTAGAATTCTATGAAAATCATCATCTACATGCGGATTAGCCATCGCCTCAACCACAGAAAGAGCATTCCGAACTCCTTTAGTTATGACAATGCCCAACAACTCTTCCATCACGTTGTCATGAGGCTCTGGTTTTAAAGCGAGCACTATACCCTCTGTTTCTTTCTTGCTTAAAATATTATCTTCGTGTATGACATTACTAGCCGGCTTTTCTTTGTATGCCCCTATAACGTCCTTCACCGCATTATCATTTGCATGTTCAAAATGCCCCTGGTCCATGAGTTCTTGTTCTCTTACGGCAACATGAGCCCGCAAATACTCAAGCTCCTCTTCTGGAGTCTTAAACTTCGGCATTTCTCTGAGAAAAGATGGATTCATCAATTTGTATTATACAACAAAAACTATATTCGAGTTAATATTTCCGGCTCACCGTCGGTAATCAAAATAGTATGTTCGAAATGCGCGCTCTTCTTCCCGTCAGCGGTACGAAATGTATATCCGTCTTTATCTAAAATCACATTTTTGGTTCCGTTGTTTAGCATCGGCTCTATGGCGATAACCATTCCCGACACCAATTTTGCTCCCGTTCCCGCCTTGCCAAAATTTGGCACATATGGGTCTTCGTGAATTGCTTTCCCCACCCCATGCCCAGATAAAACCTCTACAATGCCATATCGGTGCGGACGCACAAAACTCTCGATAGCGTGGCTAATATCCCCCACCCTGTTTCCTCCCTGCGCGGCCTCTATTCCGGCCTTTAAAGCCCGTTCCGTCACTTCCAGAAGCTTGGCAGAAGAATTACTTATTTCCCCCACCGGCACCGTCATCGCCATGTCGGTAAAAAGTCCTTGGTGTTTTAGGCCTAAGTCTATGGAAACGATATCGCCCTCTTTTAATATCTTATTTTTATTTGGAATACCGTGAACGACTTCTTCGTTCACAGAAACGCACAAGGACGCCGGATAGGCGTATCTAGCACCTTCCGGACGATAATTCAGGAATGCTGGAGTGTCTCCGAGTTCCTTTATCAACTTGAAAACGTAGTCATCCAAATCTTTCGTAGAAATACCAGGTTTGATTATTTTTTTGACCTTGCAAAGAATAGCAGCCAAGCGCTTTCCGCCTTCTCGCAGTATTTTTATTTCTTCAGGAGTTTTAATTATTACCATGAGATCACTGTTCCTAAAAATTTCTTGCCATTTAAATAATTCGCCAAATTATTAATCGGTTTGCCATTCATTATTACTACTTCTATTTTTTCTTCTTCTGCAGCTTGTGAAGCAATAGGATCAAATGGGGAATTTAACTTAGGACTCCACTCTGAAGGTATTAGTGCTCGGTAATCTTGCCATGAAATCTCTTCTATTTTCTTGGCGTTGGGATTTATTTTTGGATCGGAATCATAGACATAATCAATATTGGAAAGATTTATGATTTTCTTTGCGCCCAATGTCCTGGCCCCCAAAACAGCGTCAAAATCAGTACTGTGTCCGGGTTTATGTGCTGAACCGATGATAATCGGCTTGTCTGAACTAAACTCTTTTGATAAATCAGAAATCACTTCAGGATGGGAATAATCTCCAAAAATCACTCTCACTAATTCTGCGTTTAATTTAAGTGCTGCTATACCAATCCAATCAAGATCATCGTTTGAAGGATTAGAAATGCTCCTTGCTACATTATTGTATTTTCGATTAATTCCCCCTCCTCCGGTTATAATCAAAAATCTTTTGCCTTGTTTTGTATGAAACAAGATCAGTTCTTTGAATTCTTTTAAGAATTCCATATCGATATCTTCAGGTATTATAAGTGACCCTCCTAATGAAATTATTATCGTTTCTTGCATATTTAAAATTTTAACGCCTTAATAATATCTTCATGCACAGCTTCTCTACTTTGTTCACCGTTTATAGTATAAATCGTATAGCCCGCTTTATCTTTAAAATAATCCATTGAAGGAATAACATTGTTTATATATTCATTAAACCTTTTTGCAATTCCCTCTTTGGTGTCGTCGTGTCTGCCACGCAACAGATTGCGTCGCATCGCTTCTTCTTTCCCCACCTCAACATAAATTATCTTGACATCACTTCTTTTGTAAAACTCCATCATTGTTTCAAAGGTTCTTGATTGAGCAACGGTCCTGGGATATCCATCGAGAATCAAGTGTTTGTCTTTAGAAATTTTAGAACTAAGGATATTGGCAACAATAGAATTGGCGAAAAAATCGTCAACCAGTTCTCCTTTGTCCATCTTTTCTTTTAACAGTTCGCCGGCATAATTGCGGGACTCTATCAGCGTCCGAAATCCTTCACCTGTTTCAGCATATATAACTTCCTTTTCATCCCTGTTTTTTAGGGAATTACCAAGAAGTCTGACCTGTGTACCCTTTCCAGAACCCACTATCCCAAAAAACACGAAAGTTTGAGGTTGCATGCTCTAAGAATACAAAATTTAGCTTGAATAATCAAGACTTTTATAATAGAATGGTTCCATCATGAAAAAGCTTGGATTTGACTTGATTCTTCTGGGAGACCCAACGGCTGGCAAAGATACGCAAGCTGATATCTTGAAGAAAGTATATAGCTTGAAACCCATAGAATCTGGGAAGCATTGGAGAGCAATGGCGAAGCGGAAAAACTCCGAGGGAGCATGGCTCAGACGTACGATGAGCTTGGGTTTCCCCACTCCTGTCATTCTAATGAAAAAATTCATCAAAAATAATCTTCGGAACATACCAAAAAATAAAAACTTGATTTTTATAGGCAACCCTAGATTAAGACCGGAAGCTCAATTGTTAGTAAAATTATTAAACCAGAAAAAAAGAGATTTCTTGTACATATACATCAAAATACCAGTTTCTGAAATTCTAAAACGCACTAAAAAAAGAGCGAGACTCAAGAGCGAAGACGAAGCTGTTTGGCAACGTATAAATTATTTCAGAAACCAAGTCAGTAAAACTACGAAATATTTTAAGAGTCTGAAAAAATTGAAACTAATCAACGGAAAACAATCAATCCCGAAAGTCACGAAAGATATTTTGAAAGTAATTGATGAATATCAGAAACAAAATTTTTAATACTCCCTTATGTCCTGACCTAAATCATTCAATGTCGTGAATTTATGCATATGCATAAATTCACGACATTGTGGCATCGGCCCTCCACCCGAATTAAGGGCTAGAGGTTAAAGTGTGCTTTTAGTTTTTTATCGTGTAAAAGTTTATTCACCTCCAAGATTTCTATGTGCTGACGAACTCCGAAAAAGTCTGCCACAAACAATATTTCCTTCTCGCAAGTATAAGGATAAATCCAAGCGCTTTTTTGAAACTGGAAAAAACCTAAATCTTTTAATTTCCATCTAAAAGCATTTCGAGCTTTCTTAAATCTTATGGGTAAATCATATATAACAAGACGCCATTTGCCATCCCATTTTTTCTGGCTTTGTATAACTACCTCGTCAATCAAAATTTCTTGCAGTTTGTTTTCTCCTTTCTGGGTAATGACATATTTATCAACATTGCTTTCTTTCACATGCCTTACGAATTTATATCGCCTAAGTCCGTAAAAAGCCCGTTTAGCCTTTCTGTTATTATGAACAATGGATGATTTTTCTCCTAAGGCGACTAAACAGAGAAGACTCTGTGCTAGATTTATACCCTCGCCTCCGAGACTGACAAATTTTTTGAGTTTCACCAAATGTTCTTGTTTCATCATATGTTGTGAATTTTAGCATATGCATAAATTCACGACAAGATATCTGAGCGACCAAAAAATTAGTGCAATTTACCTATTTCTGATGCTTTAAATTTTCTCATACGTTCAAAATATTCAGGTTCGTTTATAAGTTCATTCTGACGTCCGAGACAAAACTTTTTAATAAAATCCAGTTCTTTTTTAATAGATTCTGGAGTGACAATTTTGCCTTTACTTGGTTCATCTAGGTCTTCAAAATTAAATCGGGTCTGTTTAAGCTCTGAAATTAAATAAAGCTTACTTGCTGAAAGTTCAAAATGTTTATTGAGAAATTCATGAACTTCTGTATCTAGGGCATAAACATACGTGCATTTTTCTAACAATTCTTTACCTACAATAAGAAATTTTCTATGCTTAAGTTTTTCAATATCAAATTCAAAATCACGAAATATTTGTTCCATTACCTCATTCCAAAATTCACGTTCCGTTATGTTATTACATTTTGATTCTGGCTCTGCTATACCGGCAGATAAAACAATGGGGAAAGAACGTTCAATGGGTACAGGTTCATACCCCCCCCACCCTCCCATTCCATGATAAGTTTGGCTTAATAATTTACGAAATCTTTTTACTATGTAATCACTAAGGAATTTTTCGACAACAACCGATCGAAAGAAATTATTTTTGTCAACTACAAGAATTAAAGGTTGTGTAAAAATACTATCCATCTTTAAAAACTCAATTTAGTTTCAAAATATCGTCTAGTACTCCCGCATGGAGACTTGGGCATCGACTTTTTTGATGAGGTCAAGGACGACAGAGACGACAATGAGAAGCGCTGTGCCACCAAGCGCAATGGCAGTAATACCCGTTAAGGATTGCACTATAAGAGGCAAAACTGCGATGAACCCCAAAAACACAGCGCCTAATAGAGTGATGCGGCTTAGAACACTTGAAATATATTGGGAAGTGGAAACCCCTGGACGAATACCCGGGATAAATGCCCCATTTTTCTGCAGATTGGTAGCGAGGGCCTCGGGATCAAAAGTCACCGCTGTATAAAAGTAAGTGAAAAGAAATACTAAAATAAAATAAAGCACAGCATAAAGCGGACTTGTCTGGGAAAACGAAACAAGTACTTTGGAAATTGAAAGCAAGATTGAGCTAGAGGAATTCGCCAAAAAATTACCTATCATTTGCGGGAAAAGCAAAAGAGAAAGTGCAAATATTATTGGGATGACCCCAGCTTGGTTCACACGGAGAGGCAAATAGGTAGATCCCCCGCCATACATTTTCATTCCTCGCACACGCTTAGCATAAGTCACAGGTATGGGACGTTCTGCCTCCGTGACCACTACTACCCCTGCAATAACGAGAATACCTGCCACTATAAACATGACAAGTAAAGGAATCTGGGATACATCGAAGGTAAACAAGAGCTGACTCACTTCTGTAGGAATTTGAGACACTATGCCGGCAAAAATTATCAAAGAAACTCCATTACCAATACCAAATTCAGACATAAGTTCTCCTATCCACATCAGCAATATCGAACCAGAAACCACAATAATCAAATTAGTAACACGATCGAAAGCAGTTAAATTTATTAGAATATTTTGGCTCTCTAGAATAGCCAAAAGACTGTACCCCTGGATGACAGCGAGCGGCACGGTAAGCAATCTAGAGTATTGGGTAAATCTTTTTCTACCTGCTTCCCCTTCTTCATGATAAATCCTCTTCAAAGCAGGAACCATGATGGTAAGAAGCTGCATGATTATGGAGCTCGTGATATAAGGGCCTACGCCTAGCATTATTATAGAAAGATTGGTCAATCCCCCACCAGAGAATATATTTAAAATGCCGAAGAATTGGTTGTTGGAAAGGAATCTGCTTAGCTCTAGAGTATCGATGCCTGGTATAGGAATAGCGGAAAGTAGCCTGAATGCGACCAACGCTGAAATTACAAAGAGAACTCTCTTTCGCAATAGTGCGTCCGTCCATATTAATTTCATTTTACTCCAAAAATTTTGCATACCTTGTATCTACCTGCTTTATCTTATTTTTATCTTACCACCCTTGATACTGAGATTTTTTCTAACCACGGAGAAAGTTTCTATTTTGCCGTCCTTGGTTAATACTTTTTCTTTATCTACCGAAAAAGGACGCTGTATGGATTTAAATTGGTATCCGCGATTCTTTGGCAACTTCTTAATGATATCACGGAGCTCAGGTCGACGCTTGTTTCCAGCCCTTGCTGTCTGACCCTTCCCCCCTCTTCCAGAAGTCTTGGCGTGCTTGCCCCCACGGCCGACAATGCGATCCTTTTTATTTTTATGTTGTCTTTTTAAATTATGTAATTGCATGAGATTATTTTACTCCCCAATCTTCGGAATAATAACTTCTTTGTTAGCAACAACCGCACTCTCCGGAATTGGCTTCTTGTATTTCGAAGAAATTTGGGAAAGCGCCGTCATCACCGCCTTAGCATTGTTTAATTTATTCTTACTACCAGACAAAATCTTTCCTGTAATATCCTTGACCCCTGCTAATTTTGCGATATCGCGAAGAACAGTGCCGACCACTAGTCCGCGTCCTTTATTGGGCAAGAGCATGACAGACGAACTAGAGAATTTAGCAGAAATACCATGAGGTATGGACATTGTTTTGGTTAAATTTAATTTAACCATGTTCTTTTTCGCGTTTCTAAGCGCCTTGTTTATGGCAAGAGAAGTGTCACCAGCTTTACCCAGTCCCAACCCCACAGAGCCTCTCTTGTCTCCGGCTACCAGTGCCACACTGAAGGAAAATCTGCGTCCGCCTGCTACTACACGAGTAACCCGACGAATGTTTATAATCTTCTGATCAAACTCAGGCTTTGGTCGGCTAAAAGATTGCGACCGGCGATTATTATTTTTTTTCTTGTTTTCTTCTTCTGACATATTTTTATATATTAAAATTTAAGTCCGGCAGACCTAGCCTCGTCGGCTACTAATTTTATGCGCCCAGTATATTTAAACCCGTTACGATCAAAGACGACTTGATTCACATTTATCTTCTTCGCTGCTTCTGCAATCAATTTGCCGACTTGTTTTGCTCTCTCCGTCTTTGTGCCCCCTGCTATCTTAACATCACTAGCTTGCGCCAAGGTCTTTCTTTTGTCATCATCAATAATTTGTGCGTAAATAAATTTATTGGAACGAAATACCGAAAGTCTGGGACGCGCTAAAGTGCCGGACATCTTTGCCCTTATTTTCGCCTTCAATCTTATTCTCTTGTCTTGTTTGTTTTGCATCTAAATTTATAATTCGTAATTGTTTTAAGCTGTTTTCTTGCCTTGTTTTCTTCTTATAACTTCGTCTTCATAACGCATTCCCTTTCCTTTATATGGTTCTGGTTTTTTCAATGCGCGCAAATTTGCCGTAAAACTCCCGACCAGTTCCTTGTCGGCTCCCGAGATGGTTATATTGTTCTTCTCAGCTGTAGCAGTAATACCTTCGGGTATAGAAACGACGACAGGGTGGGAAAATCCGAGAGCAAAAACAAACTCCTTGCCCTTTACTTCCGATTTAAACCCGACCCCTTCCAGAATAAGTTTCTTTTGATACGGAGTTTCTACACCCTTGATCATATTTTTGATATGAGCGGCATAAGTGCCCCATAGAGATTTGGAGAATTTATCGTTTCTGTTTATACTCAAAGTTATCAAACTACCAGATATGTTAATAGTGATGTCATCACGAAAAGTCTTTGAGAGCGTCCCCTTCGGGCCTTTGACCTTAAAGACACTGCCATCTCTTGTGACTTCGACTCCTTTCGGTATTTGTATTTCTTGTTTTCCTATTCTGCTCATACTAATTTTTTTTATTTTTTTCCCGCCTCTTTGGCGGGTCGCCGATGAGGCGACTACCAAATCCTAAACAAAGCCTCTCCCCCGACCTGTTCTTTTCTGGCCTCTTTGCCTGACAATATGCCCTTTGGTGTCGAGAGTACGAGCAATCCTCCCCCGCTTCTAACTGTGTGAATGTCTTTCATTTTGAAATAAACGCGCCTTGATTGTTTAGAAACTCTCTCCACTTCTGTAATTTTTGGTTTCTTATTTGTGTAAATCAACACTATCTCAAGAGTGGGAAAGCCATTTCTAGTAATTTTATTTACTTGATCTACATAATCTTCTTTCTTTAAACATTCAGCGATAGCATTCTTCATTTTAGAATAAGGCGTCAAAACAGACTCTTTGCCTGCAAGGCTTCCATTTTTCAGCATTATTATCATGTTTGAAATTGAATCCATAATGATTTTATAGACTACCAGCTTGATTTACGAACGCCCGGAAGCATCCCTTCATTAGCTAATTCTCTAAAACAAATACGACAAATGCCAAAATCTCTCATATAAGCATTGCCACGACCGCAACGAAAACATCGATTTTTTTTTCGAGTGGAAAATTTTGGTTTTTTTCTGTTTCTTGCTAAAAATGATGTTTTTGCCATATATAAAAATCGCTTATCTATATAGATGATATCGTGTATTTTTTCTTAAAACCTGTGAAAACATACAGCACCGGGCTTAAGGAGAAACACAGATCAATCTATCTCTTAGACTCCCCTATATTAGCAAATATGTCCAAAAGAGTCAAACTTTTTACCTCTTTTTGCTCTCTTTCTCTTCTTCCTTCTTGAAAGGTACTCCGATAATTTCAAAGAAAGCTTTGCCTTCTTTTTTGTTTTTAGCTGTAGAAACGAGAGTAATAGCGAGTCCAAAAACGTCTCTAATATCTTCATCAGCTGTTTCTGGAAAGATGGTGTGTTCTTTTATCCCAATGGTGAGGTTACCGACATCGTCTACCGCTTTAGGATTTATTCCACGGAAGTCTTTGGTGCGAGGCAGAGCCACATTGATAAGCTTCTCAAGGAAAGCGTACATTCTCTTGCCTCTCATGGTAACTACGACTCCGATAGAATCTCCTTGTCGTACTTTAAATGAGGCGACAGATTGCTTCGCACCCCGAAGTGCTGCTTTTTGTCCAGTAATTTTCGCCAAGCGCGTTGCTATAGCATCATTTTTGTTTTTGTCTTTTTTGATAGCTGTCCCAGTACCAACATTCAAAACTACCTTCACCATTCTAGGCGCAGCCATTTCATTTTTATAATAAAAAGCGCTTTTCATTTTTTCAAAGCTCTCCGTTTCTTTTTCTTTTACAGTTAAATGTTTCATTTTATTTTATTAATCAGCCTTTTTGACATTCGAAGCATGTAGCGGCATTGCTATGTCTATCTTCGTACCTTTTTCTCCTGACTTTCTGGGACGTTGATGTTTTTTCATCATATTGATACCTTCAACCACGACTCTATTCTCCGAAACCAAAACTTTGACAATCTTTCCTTTTTTGCCTTTATCTTTTCCTGTTAGTATTATTACACTATCTCCTTTTTTAACTTTCATATTTTGTGATTGATTATATTACCTCAGGCGCAAGAGAAATTATTTTCTGAAAACCCCTTTCAGCCAATTCTCTCGGCATTGGCCCGAATACACGTCCGGCCTTGGGATCCAATTTCCCTTTTTCTAATAAAACTACAGCATTGTCATCGAAGCGAATGTATGAACCATCATGTCTCCTGTATGCCCCCCTTGTGCGCGCCACAACGGCCTGATGCACATCTTTCTTTTTCACTAGTTTTCTGGGAGTAGCAACCTTCACGGATATAATGACCAAGTCTCCCAATTCTGCGTATCTTTTTTTTGAGGACCCCAAAATTTTGAACACCTTTCCCACGGTGCCACCGGCATTATCTGTTATTTTCACTAATGTTCCTACTTGTATCATAAAATTATTGCGAACGTGTAATTACCTTAAATCTTTTGTCTTTGGAGATAGGCCTGGTTTCGACTATTTCTACTTTGTCCCCAATCTTGAATTTATTTCCCTCGTCGTGCGCTTTATATTTCTTATTTATTTTGTAAAATTTTCCATATTTAGGGTGCTTGACGAATCTAGAAACAGACACGACTACGGTTTTATCCATCTTGTCTCCCACAACCACTCCCCGTAAGGTAATTCCTTTGTTTTCGGTTATTTCTTTTTTAGTTTTTGTTTTCATTTTTTATCTTAAAATTTTTTAAACTTTACGACTTTCTGCTTTTTTGATTCATTTCCGTGAGAACTCTGGCAATCTGCCTTCGCAGGGTTTTAGACTCTTTGACATTTTTCGATTTCGAACCTTCTGCTTTGAATTTCAAATTTCTCAAACTTTCTTCCAAACCAAAGAGTTTCTCCTTGAGTTCGCTTATTTTCATTCCTTTTAAGTTTTCCTTTTTCTTGGACATATCTTTAATGTTTAAAAACTACTATACGTTGTGAGCCCTTGAAACAATTCTCGTCTTGACCGGAAGCTTGGTGCCAGCTTTTCTCAAAGCTTCACAAGCCACCGCTTTTTCCGCGCCATCCACTTCAAATATAATACGCCCAGGAAAAACATCAAAACAATACCCTTGGGGATCACCCTTCCCTTTTCCCATTCCGACTTCCGCCGCCTTCGCGGTGAAGGGTCTGTCTGGAAAAATGCGGACCCAATATTTTCCGGTCTTAGTTAAAGTGCGGGATATCACTTTTCTGGCAGACTCTATTTGATTCGACTTAACACGCGCTTGACTTATAGCCTTAAGTCCATAAGAACCAAAAGAAAGCTTCGTGCCACGAGTTTCTGGCGTATTCGCCTTAGGATTACTGCGTCCTGTTTGCCACTTTCTAAATTTTACTTTTTTGGGAATTAACATAAAAAATGATATCCTGATTAATCGTCCTTTTTCTCGGCTGAATGAAACTCGCCCCGAGCAGACTTCTTGTCTGCAAATATTTTACCTCGGTAAATCCAAACTTTTACACCGATTGTTCCGTAAGACAAGGTCGCGCGCTCGCGTCTGAAATCTATATCAGCTCGGAGAGTCTGGAGGGGAATACTGCCTCGCTTTAATTCCTCCGTGCGGGCAATCTCAGCCCCGCCCAAACGACCGGAAAGGACTATTCTCACACCTTCTACCCCGTGAGCCGCCATAACCTTCTCAACCATTTGCTTGACCACTCGGCGATATGGCATTCTTTTTTCTAAGCCCTCGGCAACCATATACGCGACTATTGCAGCATCGGCTTCTGGGTTTGAAACTTCAATTATATCCAGCTTAAAATCTTCTGACTTTGCAAGTTTTAATTTGCTTATCTTCTTTAAAATATCCCCTTTGAGTTTTGTCACCCCCTCTCCATTTCTCCCTATAATGAGACCTGGGCGAGAAGTTCTAATTGAGAAACGGGTTGTTTTTTGATTCCTATCAATTTCAATGGAAGAGACATACATTCCACGCAATTTTTTCTCCAAATATTCTCGAATTAAAACATCACCTTTCAAATAACTACAGTACTTCTTGGGGTCGGCAAACCAGTGAGATTTCCAATCTCTTAGTACTATCAACCTATGCGCATATGGATGGACTATTTTTGACATAAATTTACTTTGTTTTTGACCCTTCTTCGGTAGATTCTTCCCCCTTACCCCTCTTAACTGACTTTTTGATACCCTTCTTAGTAATCGCCTTCGCTATCTTCTCAGCCAAAACAAGAGTCACGTGACTCGTACGTTTGTTTATTCTGTGCCCTGTTCCCATGGCAGCTGGCATCATTCTTTTCATCACAATACCTTTATCTACTCGTAGCTCTTTTATAAATAAATTCTCTTTCTCTATGCCTACGCCTTTCGCATTGGCAACTGCTGAGAGTAAAAGTTTCTTGATCGGAAATCCGGAACGTTTAGCCAAAAAATCAAGCATGGCTATCGCTTCCTCCACGCTCCTGCCTTTTATTAGTCCCGCAACTAAACGAACTTTTCTTGGAGCTTGTCTGTAGTTTTTTAAAAAGGCTTTCATGTTGCTTTACTTCTTAGTTGTTGCTGCAGCTGCGGCTTCTGTTGCAGTCTTAGCTTGTGTTATTTCAGCCTCTTTTTTCTTTTGCTCTAGTTCTTTTTGCATTTTTCCGCCATGTTTTATAAATTTCTTAGTTGGAGAAAACTCACCCAACCTATGCCCTACCATGTCTTCCGTCACTAGAACTTCCACGTGAACTTTTCCGTTATATACCCCAAAAACGAAACCTACCATTTCTGGTGAAATCTGACAGGCCCTTTTCCAAGTCTTGATCATCGGAGTCTGGAGCGGGTTTTTACCGGCTATTTTCTTTAATAGCCTCTCGTCAACATTGGAACCTTTTTTGATTGATCTTGTCATGTTAATACTAAACAAAAAGCTCCTAACGAGCTTGATTTTCATCCTATCAAATTTAAATCTAAAGTCAAATAAGGGGTAAAAACAAGAACGATGTTTTAAAGGGGTTTCTCTGCATCGGCGCGAGAATTTCAGGATTTTTTAAGCTTCAAAAAATCCGTACCGACAAAAATATTGTTCTTGTTTTTTACGCCTGTCCTTTCCTAGATTTTCCAGTTTTCCTTCGAGAAACAATAAATAGGTTTGAATATTTCTTCGGGCCGCGAGTTTTGCGTCCTCCAGTAACTTTGCCCCACATCGTCTTCGGACGTTTTGTGCCACGGCCTTGTCTGCCTTCTCCGCCCCCATATGGATGGTCTACCGGGTTCATGGCGGTGCCTCGCACAGTCGGACGTATCCCTTTCCAACGACTGCGTCCCGCTTTGCCGTAATTTTCCAAGTGATGCTCTTCATTGGAAACAGTTCCGATGGATGCCCAAGCATTCTCATCTATTTTTCTAACCTCCGAAGAAGGCATCTTCAGGTTCGTAAAGCCATCAGCATTTGCCACCACTTGCGCGAAGATTCCAGCCGAACGACTTATTTTTGCTCCACCTTTTGGTTTTATTTCAACATTGTAAACAAAAGTTCCAACCGGAATATTGCGTAGTGGCAATCTGTTACCTACCGTAAGCGGAGCTTTTTCTGAAACAATAAAAGACATTCCCGGTTTTACGGATTTTGGAACTACTATATATTTCTTTTTTCCATCTTTGTATACGGCAAGACCTATGAAGGCACTTCGATTAGGGTCATATTCGATCGATTTGATTTTCGCAGGAACATCTCTCTTGTTGTAAAGAAAATCAATATCTCGATATAGACGTTTGTGCCCACCTCCCTTGTGTCGCATAGTAATACGTCCAGCGTTGTTTCTGCCTACGGAACGTTTGAAACCATAGACAAGGGATTTGGTTGGAGTCGATGCGCTCAACAAGTCGCGATAATTTATATTCGACATTTGTCTCCTTGATTTACTTGTAGGTTTGTAGGTTTTCATTACCTAAATTTTTAATTCGTAATTCGTAATTTTTAATTGATTATATAAATTCTATCTTATCGCCAGCTTTTAAGTATACTAGAGCTTTTTTGCCACCCCCTTTTGTTCCCTTCTTCCCTCTCGAAACTATTCCCTTATACGGGATTTTCAAAATATTTACTTTTATCGGTTTGACTTTATAAAGCGAAAAAATAGCCTTTTTTATTTCTTCCTTGTTGGCCGATGTCGCCACGTTAAAAGTATAAATATTTTGCTCTAGCAAATTGCTTCCTTTTTCCGTCACTCTTGGATTTTTCAAACTTTTTGTTGGATTCATTTCATTAAAATTAAGCGCCTCTAGATTCTAAAAATTTCACACTCTCTTCTCCGTTTTCTATTAAAAGATACTGATATTTTAGAACATCAAGTGGATTTAGATTCTTTAGAAAGACAACCTCCAGCTGTGGTAAATTTCTAAGACTTTTTTCCTTACTTTCGTTTCTCTCGTGCAAGGCAGTCAAAACACGTTTGTTCTTGGATGAGGCCAACTCCTTCCAGCCGGATGCTTTTGACAAATTTTTCATGACCTCTGCGGCTTTTTTGGTTTTCGTCTCCGGCATTAAAAGAGAATCTACAAAAAGTATCTCTCCATCTTTCATTTTTTTGGACAAAACGGAAAACAAAGCTTCGGCTCTCATTTTCTTTGAGATTTTTCTCTTGTAATTCTTTGCTGAAAGCGGTCCATGGGTAACACCTCCGCCTACCCAGATGGGACTTCTCGTAGAACCATGTCTGGCACGTCCCGTTCCTTTCTGTTTCCAAGGTTTCCTGCCTCCGCCACTTACTTCTCCGCGATCTTTGGTATCTGCTGTCCCAGCTCTTTTGTTTGAACGCATTCCTTCTACAACCTGATGCACTAAATCCGCGCGCCATTTAGCGGCAAAAACCTTTTCAGGCAAATTTATGCTTCCTGCAACATCACCTTTTTGGTTGTATAATTTTGCTTCCATATGATTTAGATACTTACGATTTCTATCAAACTCCCTCGTCTGCCGGCTATTGCTCCGTTTATAAGCATAACGTTATTTTCTCCGTCTAAAAATACCACTTCGTGATTTTTTTCTGTAATCCTGTCTCCACCCATTCTGCCTGGCATTCTCATTCCTACCGGCACATGCGTGCGGAGTCCTCCACCGATACTTCCTGGTTCTCTTTCTGAATGTTTTTGTCCGTGAGAACGCGGACCTCCTGAGAATCCGTGACGCTTCACGACACCTTGAAAGCCCTTGCCTTTAGAAAGACTAGAGATTTGTAATTTATCGCCAACCTTAAAAAGATCAGTGGCATTGAAGACATCCCCGACTTTAACATCTGGTTCGTGATCTATTCGAAATTCTTTTAGATATCTGAAATTACCTAAATCTTTTAAATGACCCTTGACGGATTTGTTCATATTCTTGGCATTTTTAGTTCCAAAGCCTATCTGTACAGCATTGTAACCATCTTTTGATTTTTCAAAAATTTTAGTCACAGCCACCGGCCCTGCCGTTACGATGGTCACCGGAACAACCTCTCCCTCTGGGGAGAAGTATTCAGTCATATTCTCTTTTGTACCCAGAATAAATTTCATAATTTTGTTTACAGCCCCGCCTATGGCGGGATTTTGAAAATATAGTCGCTTCGCTTCTTATTTTCTACAACATTTTCACATCAATATCAACTCCGGAAGGAAGAGATAAGTTTGTGAGAGCTTCTACTGTTTTAGGATTCGGGTTAATAATGTCAATCAATCTCTTGTGCACTCGAATCTCGAACTGTTCCCGCGTGTTTTTATAAACAAAAGAAGCGCGATTGACTGTGTATTTTTTAATCTCCGTAGGCAGTGGTATTGGTCCTACAATTTCCGCATCATAGCGCATGGCGGTATCTATAATCTGCTTAACAGAACTATCAAGTATCTTGCTCTCGTAAGCACGAACCCGAATACGGAGCACCACTTTGCCATCTCCGCCTTTTGCGTCTGCAGATTTCTTCTCTTTTTTAAGAGAAACCTTCGGTATCTTTATTTTAGATACTTTTGGTTCTTTTGTTTTTAATTCTTTGGTTGCCATGAAATTAACCCAGGATCTTCGTAACCACTCCGGCCCCTACCGTCTTGCCTCCTTCTCGTATAGCAAACCTTTGCGCTTCCTCAAGGGCTACTGGGGTAACAAGTTTGACTGTAATTTTCACGGTATCTCCAGGCATAACCATCTCTGTCCCCTCAGCTAAGGTGACATCCCCCGTCACATCCGTTGTACGAATATAAAATTGAGGTTTGTAACCTTTGAAGAATGGAGTGTGTCGTCCGCCTTCTTCTTTTTTCAAAACATATATCTCGCAAGTGAAGTTGTCATGCGGAGTAACTGTTCCCGGCTTGGCGAGAACCTGTCCGCGAGTAATATCTTCTTTCTTTAAACCACGAAGAAGAATACCTGCATTGTCTCCAGCCATACCCTCTTTTAGATTTTTGTTAAACATTTCAATGCCTGTAACAGTCGATTTCTGGGTAGGTTTGATTCCAACTATTTCAATTTCTTCATCTAGCTTCACTATTCCCCTCTCAATTTTTCCGGTCACGACAGTGCCACGACCTTCGATTGAAAAGATATCTTCGACGGGCATAAGAAAAGGTTTAGAAATGTCCCGAACAGGGATAGGAATGTAGGTGTCGAGAGCGTCTACGAGCTCAAGGATTTTCTTTGCCCATTCATCGTCAACAGATTTAGCTTCAAGACCTTTCAAAGCTGAACCACGAATAACTGGAACATTTGCGCCGTCAAATCCCTGTTTCGTTAGAAGTTCACGAATTTCTTCTTCAACCAAATCAATCATTTCTTTATCGTCAACCATATCGCACTTGTTGAGAAATACTATCATCTTTGGCACGCCGACTTGTTTTGCCAGAAGAACATGTTCACGAGTTTGAGGCATCGCGCCGTCTGTGGCTGCGACTACAAGAATAGCGCCATCCATTTGCGCGGCGCCGGTAATCATGTTTTTAATGTAGTCAGCATGTCCAGGAGCATCGATGTGCGCGTAGTGACGAGCATCCGTCGCGTACTCGTTGTGAGAAATGTTGATAGTGATGCCACGGGCTCGTTCTTCCGGAGCGTTGTCTATCTGGTCGACACCGCGAAGGCGGACAGTCTTACCAGCCAAATTAAGTACATGTAATATTGCCGCAGTCAAAGTGGTCTTACCATGGTCGACATGACCAATGGTGCCGACGTTAATGTGCGGTTTGTCTCTTTTAAATTCTTCTGCCATGTTTTTTCTCCGCCTCCGGCGGAGGTTAATAATTAGAACTTAACAGACGAGAACCAGTTGCTAAGGCCTGATTACTAACAAAGTTATTTATAATTTTATAAAAAAAGCAATACAAAAACTGCGAAAGTGCAGTTATATAGATACTAGCAGATTAGAAACGAAAGTCAAATTTTATTTTCTCGCTGCAATGATAGTCTCCGCCACGTTATTAGGCACTATGTCGTAGCGCAAGAATTCCATAGTGAAAGACGCGCGACCTTCGGTCATAGAACGAAGCCCGGTCATATATCCGAACATTTCAGAGAGAGGCACGACGGCACGAAGCACTTTATTCATGCCACGGTCTTCCATCCCTTCGATAAGTCCACGCTTAGAAGAAAGATTTCCTGTGACATCTCCCATGAATTTCTCCGGAGTCACCACTTCTACTTTCATCATAGGCTCGAGAATGACCGGCCTAGCTGTTCTACAAGCATCTTGTATCGCCATAGAGGCGGCAATCTTGAAGGCCATCTCGTTTGAATCCACTTCGTGATAACTTCCGTCCCAAAGCTCGACAGAAACATTGACCATTTTAAATCCGGCCAATACTCCGCGGTCTAGACCTTCTCTGAACCCTTTCTCGCAAGGAGCAATATACTCTTGAGGGATGACTCCTCCTTTAATGGTATTGATAAATTCAAAACCATTGGCTCTCTTTGTATTTTTAGGCAAATCTTCTATCTCTTCCTTAGAAAGCGGGACCATAGGTTTAACATTGATTTTAACATGGCCATAGTTTCCGCGTCCGCCGGATTGTTTGATATACTTTCCCTCCGCTTCAGAATTGCCTGTGATAGTCTCGCGATAAGCTACTTGAGGCTTACCGACATTCGCTTCTACTGTAAACTCTCTTTTCATTCGGTCTACGATAATTTCCAGATGCAACTCTCCCATACCAGCGATAATGGTCTCGCCTGTTTCTTGATCAGTAGAGACTTTAAAGGTGGGGTCTTCTTGAGCAAGACGATTGAGCGCCATACCCATTTTTTCCTGGTCCGCTTTTGTTTTTGGCTCTATGCGTAGTGAGATAACAGGTTCCGGAAAAATAATTCTGTCTAGTTCAATAGCGCTAGCTTCATCACAAATAGTGTCTGAAGTAATGGTGTCTTTGAGTCCCACAGCTGCGGCTATTTCTCCGGCAAAAACTTTTTTCACTTCTTCTCGGTCGTTGGCATGCATACGAAGTATTCTTCCGATACGTTCTTTGTTTCTGGTTCGAGGATTATAAATATAAGAACCGGCAGTCAAAGTGCCGGAATAAACTCGGAAGAAAATAAGCTGTCCTACGAAAGGGTCTGTCGCGACTTTAAAAGCCAAAGCGGAGAAAGGCTCTTCATCTTTCGCATGGCGGAAAATTATTTCATCGTTATTATTTGGATCGGTGCCTTCGATCGGAGGAATATCGAGCGGTGAAGGAAGATAATCTACCACCCCGTCGAGCACTAATTGCACTCCTTTATTTTTCAAAGCTGAGCCGGCGTAAACCGGGAAAATTTCATTGGCAATCACTCCTTTTCTCAAAAGCTTCTTCAAGGTTTCCGCGTCCGGAATTTTCCCTTCGAAATATTCGTTCATTATCTTGTCATCCTGTTCCACTATTTTCTCAATCAACTCGTGATGATATTTGTTCGCGTCCGCTTTCAAATTTTCTGGCAAAGTATCTAAGTCTTTTTCAATAACCTTGTTTCCCATTTCTCCTTCAAAATAAAAAGCTTTCATGGTGAACAAATCGATTACTCCTTCGTGATGCTCTTCAAGCCCGATAGGAATCTGCATGCGGACAGCCTTTTTCGTAAGGCGATCTAAAATAGTTTTGTATGAATGTTCAAAAGACGCGCCCGTGCGGTCTAGTTTATTGACGAAACAGATTCTAGGAACCTTAGCCTCATCGGCATAACGCCAGTTGGTCTCGGATTGAGGTTCTACTCCAGCCACCCCGTCAAAAACTACGACTGCGCCGTCGAGCACACGAAGAGATCTCTTCACTTCTACCGTGAAATCAATGTGTCCTGGAGTATCTATAATATTGAAACGGTGCTTCTTGGATTTATCAGTGCCAGCGTACGTAGGCGTCCAAAAACAAGTGACTGCGGCTGAAGTAATGGTGATGCCACGTTCTCGTTCTTGCTCCATCCAATCGGTCGTGGTGTCGCCATCATGCACTTCGCCTATTTTGTGCGAAACTCCAGTATAAAAAAGCACCCGCTCGGTCGTGGTGGTTTTCCCCGCATCAATGTGCGCAATAATTCCAATATTCCTAACTTTTTCTAA
>CAYIEM010000004.1:0-46594 GCA_964362545.1 uncultured Candidatus Saccharibacteria bacterium | reverse complement strand
CGCGTCCCGGATTACAAAAACTCTTGGCCAAGTTAAATATCGATCAAAAATATCTGACGGAGGATGATATTGGTTTTATGGTCACCCCGCGATTAAACGCCGCTTCCCGAATGGATGACCCGAGAAAAGCTTACGAGCTTCTTTCTACCAACGACGAGGTAGAAGCGGGAACGATTGCGGATCACTTGTCTAAAATAAATGACGATCGAAAAACCATGGTTACCAGTATCATGCGGGAAGTAAATAAAAAATTTGAAAAAGATTCGGCGCGTGGCAGGTCAGAGGTAATAGTCATCGGCAATCCCCTGTGGCGGGTAGGGGTGCTTGGGTTGGTAGCGGGGAAGATTTCTGATGAACACAAAAAACCCGTTTTTGTGTGGGGAAAAGATGAGAACGATATTATCAAAGGCTCTTGCAGAAGCGATGGATCGGTGTCCCTAGTAGAACTAATGACCGAAACCAAGGAATCCTTCTTGGAATTTGGCGGACATGAATTTGCCGGAGGGTTCTCGGTTCATAGTGACAAAATTCATTTTTTAGAAGAGGCGCTGTGTCTTTCATACCTAAAAGTGAAGCGTGCAAAAATAGATGATGAGTTAACTTATGATGTTAAGTCTGATTTAGGCATAGTGAATATGAAAACTTGGCGGGAGGTGGAAAAACTCGCTCCCTTCGGACTAAGGAACCCCAAGCCCGTCTTTCTTTTTGAAGGCGTGAAAATAGAAAATATTAAAAAATTTGGCAAAAACGGCTCCGGAGAACATTTAGAAATTATTTTTTCTGATAAAAGCAAAGAACAGGTTAAAGCCGTTTCTTTTTTCTCAGGATTAGATTCATTCAAAACTTTTTTACTTCAAGATAAAAAAGTAAACCTTCTTGCCACGCTTGATTTGTCTAGATTTAGAGGCAAGGTTGAGTTAAGATTAAGGGTAGAAGATATAATTTAAAAAATATGGCAAAAAAAGAGGAGAAAATAATTATTTACACAGACGGAGCAGCAAGGGGGAATCCTGGCAAGGCTGGATGGGCGGCGGTTTTTATCATAGGGAAGAAAATTCTTGAAGTTGGCGGGGGGGTAGAGCATGCTACCAACAATCAAATGGAGCTCACTGCCCCGATAGAGGCGCTTAAATACTTGAAGAGACAGATGTCAAAGGCAGCCTTTGACATGAGACAAATAGAGATCGTTTCTGATTCTAAATATGTGATTTTAGGAATTACGGAATGGATTTTTAATTGGCAGAAAAATAATTGGCGCAGTGCCAACAAAAAGCCTGTATTGAATCGCGAACTTTGGGAAGAATTATATAAACTTACGGAAGAATTGAAACCAAAGTGGGTTTATGTAGAAGGACACACTGGAGACAAATGGAATGAACGGGCGGACGAAATAGCCACAAGTTTCGCGGATGGAGTATTTATTGAGCTCAAAGGTTCTATATAAGTTACCGATTTATCTATGGAGGAACTAGCCAACACAATTTCCATCAAAGAAGCAATGTCCATAAAACTGGATGTAGCCAAACCGGAGGAATGGAAAATGCTCAGTCAAATTAGATTAAAAGCTCTAAAAACAGACCCCACAGCTTTTTTTGGAAACGAACATCCTCCAACACCTGCTGAAGAAGATGAAAAAAAGTGGCGATCTTTGCTTGAAAATAAAAAGAGATTTTTCATATTTGCAAAAAATGATTCAGGCATAGTTGGTTGTGTTGCTGCACTTCTAGATGATTCAGATATTGAGCCGTCTGACGCAGTTTGGCAGTTACGGTGGGCTTACATTGATCCTGGTTTACGTCATTGTGGTATCGGGGAGAGGATGTATAGAGAAAGTTTAAAAGAAATAAGACTTAGAGATGGCCGAAAAGTTATCGGTTATATACTAAAAGCCAATGAGAATTTCACTGCGGTACTCGCGCTCAATAAAAAATTAGGTTTTAGAGAAGTAGAAAAACACGCCTATGCCAAAACTCATTACATCAAGGTAGAACTTGATCTTACTAATCCGAAGGTGTTAAAAAAATTAGGCATACACTAAAATGAGGGATAAAATTTTCTATACGGTTTGTTTTGGTTTTATTTTAGGAGTGCTTTTGCGTTCTTTTGTTTTCGTTAATTTTCATCTGATAATTTTATTGGTATTAATAGCTTTGGCTTCACTTATTTTCTTTGTTCTTGTTTCTAAAAATAATTGGGGAATTTTGGTTTCTGTTTTTATTTTAATGTTTTCTTTCGGAATTTTCAGATTTCATATTGCAGACAAACCCGCTCCATATATTTTCGAAGCACAGATAGGTCAGAAAGTTTCTTTTTTAGGAGAAATTGTGGACGAACCGAGTATTGCAGAGGATAGTCAGAAATTTATCGTACAGACAAAAAAGGGGCAAGACAAGACGAAAATCTTGGTAACGACAAATAGAGACATTGCTCTAAAATATGGTGACGAAGTTAATTTTACAGGAATTTTAAAGAAGCCGGAGAATTTTATAACCGACACAAGTAAGGAATTTGATTACATAAATTATTTGCGTAAAGACGGAATATTTTATGTGATGAGTTACTCTCAAACAGAAATTGTTTCGCGAGGTAAAGGCAATTTTGTGAAAAATGGATTGTTTTACATTAAGGAGAAGTTTTTAAGCAGTATTGGTCTATCTATAAGAGAACCTGAATCCTTACTCATGGGTGGTCTCATTTTAGGAGAGAAATCATCTTTTGATGAGTCTCTAAGGAAAAGCATGGTGGATACTGGGACTATACACATCGTGGCACTCTCTGGATACAACGTAACTATTGTTGCCGAATGGATGATGAAAATTTTCTCCTCTTTTCCAAAAAATATCGGAATCGGAACCGGAATATTCACCATTTTTCTTTTTGTTTTAATGACTGGCGGGTCTTCGACGGCGGTGCGGGCGGGCATCATGGCGATCCTCGCCTTGTTTGCTCGGTTGATAGGTAGAAATTACGATGTTTCCAGAGCTTTGATTCTGGTTGGGGTGGCCATGATTCTCATCAATCCGTTTGTGCTAGCTTTTGATGTTTCTTTTCAGCTTTCCTTTATTGCGACAGTGGCGGTGATCTTTTTTACTCCCAAAGTAGAAAAACATTTTTTATGGGTAACCCCTCGTCTCGGCTTGCGAGAGGTCGTCTCAGTCACCAGCGCTGCTTATATTTTTGTCTTGCCTTTCATTCTGTATAAAATGGGCAACCTTTCCTTGGTGGCTCTGCCAGCCAATGTTTTAATTTTACCCTTCATTCCGTTTACCATGGGTTTCGGTTTCCTGACCGGTTTTATCGGAGTCATTTGGTATTTTTTCTCCGTGCCTTTCGGTTACGTCTCGTATCTTTTCTTGCATTACGAATTGGCGGTAATAAATTTCTTTGCCAATGTTCCTTTTGCCTCGCTTTCTATCCCCGATTTTCCTTTTATCTTGACGCTTTTAATTTATGTCTATTTTACGTATAGACTTTTTGGTAAGAGTATAAAGAGTTTCTTTAACGAGTAGTATGCTAATCAAAATGTCCAAAGTAACCATTACGCTTTCTTGACATATTTTTTAGGTTTGATACGCTGTATATATAAAAGATAATAAAAAGATATATGACTACACAAGTGATTTTCAGGGTGGATAATAAAATAAAAGCGCAGGCGCAGAGAAAAGCCAAAAAGAATGGACTTACCTTTTCGGATGTTTTACAGATGGTTACATACGCTTATGTTCGGGATGATTTCGAGCCGGTATTGATGAGGAAAGACGAACGACTCAATTTGAAAACCCGTCGCGAACTTATGAAAATTTCTGACGATATAAAGAAAGGCAAGAATCTTGTCGGGCCGTTTTATTCTGCTCGAGAAATGGATGAAGTCCTAAATTCGGCAAAATAGTATGGAGATAAAGTTACACAGAAATTTTCTTAAAGCTTACAAAAAGCTTCCTGTAAAGATCAAGGAAAAATTTAAGGAAAGAAGAAATTTGTTTATTGAAAATATGTTTCATCCGCTTCTGAACAACCATTCAGTAGAACCAATTCATCCAAATTGGCGGAGTATAGATATTACTGGTGATTATCGTGCGCTATTTGAAGTTGTAGGGAAAGACACCATCGTTTTCACAAAAATCGGCACACATTCTGAACTCTACTAAAACTTGTCAACCTGCGAGGTTGACATGTGGATAACTCCACATTGCAGATTTATCAAAGAAAAGAACTTTTTGATTTTCTTGGAGATAAAGAATTGATAGATTTTGTTAAATCACATCCTGAAATAGCCAAAAAGTTCTTGACTCTACAAAAGTTGCTTTTAACTAGTAGTATAGAGGAGGAATAGACTTTTACTTATGCCTGAAATTATCTTCTACTATTTCCCAGTTCAGATTTTCAAAAAAATCTTCAACGTATTGTTTTTTACCACTGGGTTGGTAATCAAAAACAAAAGAATGTTCCCACATATCTAGACCCAAGATAAGAGCGCAGTCTTGGAGTTGTCCTAAGTGCTGTTCGTCCACCCAAGTCGATAAAAGTCTTCCTTCTTTTCGATCATAGTAGAGCATTGCCCAGCCTATGCCACGAGTCAAAGCTATAGCCTTAAAACGATTAAGCCATAAATCAAAAGAACCCCATTCTTCCACAATAGCTTTTTTTAATTCACTACCCTCCGCCATAGCTTGCACTCCACCGGATAGCGCATTGAAGTAAACTTCATGGTTTCGCATGCCGTTATACTCAAAGCCGAATCTTCTCTGTACTTCTCCTAAAGCATACGCGTTTTTTTCTGTATCTGTAGTCAATTCTTCTATCTTTTCAAGTATCAGATTTGTATTCTTTATATAACCTGCGTAAAGCTTCAGATGCTCTTCTACGTTTTTAGCTGAAATGCCCTTCAATTCCCCGATATTAAATTTTGATTCTTCAAATTTCTTCATATGTTAGTATTATAGCATGTTTGTAAATTACAAAAAATACTGGCTACTCATATTCACCTTTCTACTTCTAATAATCGTTATTTTTATTTTTTACCTAGACTGGCAAAATTCTCACAGAGGTCTTATTTTTGCAATGCTCGATGTTGGACAAGGAGATGCCTTATTTATTGAATCCCCGACAGGGACACAGATATTAGTCGATGGCGGACCGCCGAGAAAAATATTAAGCCAGCTTTCCCGGGTGATGTCCCCTTTTGACAGGAGCATAGATGCGCTCATTATTACTAACCCAGACCAAGACCACATTGCTGGATTTCTGGATGTTTTAAAAATTTACAAAGTGGGTATGGTTTTTGAACCTGGCACCTTGAAAGATTCAAAAGTATATCAAAACCTAAAAGATGAGATAAAAAAGGACAACATTCCAAACATTTTAGCCAGAAAGGGAATGCGGTTGAATCTGGGTGGTGGAACTTTTTTGGATATTTTATTTCCCGATCGCGATGTCTCGAGTTTTGAGACCAACGACGGGTCAGTCGTGGCGAGACTTTCGTATGGTGAAACTTCGGTCCTGCTCACCGGAGATGCCACCACCAAAACAGAAAAAATAATTTTAGAAGAAAATGCAAAAACTAAAATAGATAGCGACATTTTAAAAGTAGGACATCACGGTTCTCGCACTTCGACTTCAGCGGATTTCGTTCGTGCTGTTTCTCCGAATTATGCTTTTATTTCAGCTGGCAAAGATAACAAATACGGTCATCCGCATCGCGACGTTTTGAATTTACTTGAATCTTTTGGGGTAGAAACATTTCGTACCGACCTTCTGGGTATGATTGTTTTTAAGTGTGATACAATAAAAACATGCGCGACAAAGCAGTTGAAAAACTAATAAAAGGCGAGGAAAAAAGACAGGCTGAAGGATTAGAACTCATTCCATCTGAAAATTATGTGTCGGAGGATGTTTTAAAGGCGAATGGCTCAGTCTTTACCAATAAATATTCGGAAGGATATCCAGGGCGTCGCTATTATGGTGGACAAGATTTTACCGACCAGGTAGAACGTTTAGCTATTGAACGGGTGTGTAAATTATTTAATTGCAAATTTGCGAATGTTCAACCTCATTCTGGCGCTCCAGCCAATCTTGCAGTCTATTCTGCGCTTTTGGAACCTGGGAACACAGTACTCGGGATGGATTTGTCTCATGGAGGACATTTGACCCATGGACATCCGATGACTCTTCCCGCCAAAATCTACAAATTCATCAGATATAAAATGAAAAATCCTGACACTGGAGAGGTTGATTATGAGGATTTGCGACGTGTGGCGTTAGAAAGTAAACCGAAAATAATTCTGGCTGGATTTTCTGCTTATTCGCGCAACTTGGATTATAAAAAATTCGTGGAGATTGCTCGCGAAGTCGGCGCTATTACGATGGCAGACATGGCGCACATTGCTGGACTTATTGCCGCGGGCGTGCTCCGCAATCCATTCGCTGATGGTTTTGATATCATTACTTCCACTACCCATAAGACTCTTCGCGGTCCGCGCGGAGGTATAATACTCACTCGAGAAAATGAAGAAATTGCCAAAAAAATCGATAAAGCTATTTTCCCTGGAATTCAAGGTGGTCCGCATATGCACACCATCGCTGCCAAGGCTGTCGCTTTCGGAGAAGCAATGACACCGAAATTTAAAAAGTATGCCAAGCAAATTATAAAAAACGCTCAAGCGATGGCGGAAGTTTTTCGTAAAAATAATATTCGCATGATAGGCGGAGGGACAGACAATCATCTTATTTTAGCCGATATTTTCGGGTCTTTGGACGTTACCGGTAAAGAGGCTCAGACGGTGCTAGATGAAGTGGGTATAACGCTCAATATGAACGTGATTGCAGATGATACTAGAAAACCGATGGATCCCTCAGGAATCAGATTTGGCACGCCAGCCATTACGACTCGCGGTTTCAAGGAAAAAGAATGCAAGTATGTTGCCGAGCTGATGATTAAAGTTCTAAAAAACAAAGATGACAAAAAAATCAAAGAATCCGTACACAAAGAAATCAAAAAATTAGCCAAGAAATTCCCGATACCCAAAAAGTTTGTGTAATTTTTTTATGGAGCTTCAAGTCGGGGTTAAAATTTTACTGAAGAATAAGGATGGCAGATACCTTGTAGTTTGCCGTTCGGCGGAAAAATATCCGGAAGTTGGGGCTAGGTGGGATATTGTCGGAGGCAGAATTGAGCCGGGAGTTTCACTGCTTGATAATTTAAAGAGGGAAGTTCTGGAAGAAACCGGTCTAGAAATTTCCGGAGAACCGAAGCTCATAGCGGCGCAGGATATCTTAAGAATCGAGGGTAGACATACTGTTCGCCTTACTTACACGGGGTTTGCTGGTGGCGAAGTGAAGCTGAGCGACGAGCATTCAGACTACAGATGGCTCTCTCTGGAAGAAATTGTCAAACTAGAACCGATGGATATTTATTTCAAGGAAGTTTTAGAAAAATTCTGCGAAGAAATCAATAAATAATAAAAATGCCTCACATTCACGAAAAGATAGATTTTACGGTAGAAACTTTCATTGTTCATAAAAACAAGGTACTTTTAAGAATGCATGACAAATATTACATTTGGCTTTCTATTGGAGGTCATATTGAACTTGATGAAGATCCGGTGCAGGCTGTTGTAAGAGAGGCTAGAGAAGAAGTTGGACTCAATATAAAAATTGCAGGTTCCAGCCCAACGTTACCGGATGATAAATCTGGATATCAGTGTTTAATCGCTCCGCGTTACTTGGGAAGTCACAATGTGAACGAAACCCATAAGCACATCGTCTTTGTATATTTTGCTGTTTCGGATTCAGATGCTATTTCACAATCATCTATGGAGCATGAGCGCATGGAAACACGCTGGGTTACAAGGGAAGAGTTGGAAGATATGAATTTACGGCCGAATGTTTTGTTTTATGCAACAGAAGCCTTGAAGGAGCTAGGAGAAAAATAATTTTCAATTTCAAACAACATTTGATATAGTTCCTGTATGAAAAAAAGAGGGAAACTCATCGTGATAGACGGTACGGATGGATCCGGGAAAGCGACCCAAGTCGAATTCCTGGTGAAGACATTGAAGCGTGAAGGGCACACAGTCAAAGTAGTTGATTTCCCTGAATACTATAAGAATTTTTTTGGAGAATTTATCGGGCATTGCCTGACGGAGCAGTATTACAATTTTATCAAAGTGCATCCAAAGATAGTTTCCGTTTTATACGCCGCTGACCGTTTTCAATCAAGCAGTGCTATGAGGAAATGGCTCAAAGAGGGATACATAGTGATAGCCAATAGATATGTTTCTGCCAATCAGATTCATCAAGGAGGAAAGATAAAAAATGCCAAGAAAAGAGACGCCTTCATCAAGTGGCTCGACAAAATGGAATATGAAGTTTTTGGTATTCCGAGGCCGGATATTACGTTGTATCTCAGCTTGCCGACGAAGATTGTGTTGGAGCTTTTGAAAAAAAGGGAAAGTAGTAAAATGAAGAGAGCTTATCTAAAAAAGAAAGGTAGAGATGTAGCGGAGATGGACGTAGAACACTTGGTTAATTCCAGAAAAAGCGCTCTCAAATTAGTGAAAGAAATTCCGAATTTTATCAAGATAGAATGTTCCGAAAAAGGAAAAATTCTGCCTCGTGAAATAATTCACGAAAAAGTTTACGAAGAAGTCAAAAAGATTTTAAAGAAAAAATAAATTGAAAATAAAAACTAAAAAATTATTAGAAGAGAAGCCTGAAATATTCTTGAATAATTTTAAGCAATATAATTTTTGGTTGTAGATTGACATGCAAAGTGAAACCAGGAATTGCCAAAACTGCAAAACAGACTTTATTATCCAGCCGGAAGATTTTGATTTTTACGGCAAGCTGGGTGTGCCAGCGCCTTTATGGTGTCCACACTGTCGGTTTATCCGCAAGATGGCATTCATCAACGAGCGCTCGCTTTACAAGAGAGTCTGTGGTCGTTGTCATACTTCCATAATCTCCATGTATCACGATGGCATTTCATTTCCTATCTGGTGTATAAAATGCCATATTAGCGATGTCTGGGATGCGCGTGATTATGGTAAGGATTACGATTTTTCTCGAAGTTTCTTTGAACAATTCAAGGATTTAAAATATTCGGTACCGCACCGAGCTCTTGATCAGAACGAAAAGAACGGTCAGGGTTGTGAATACTCAAACTACTGTTTTAATAGTAAGAATATATATCTGTCTTTTCAGGTTGTTTATTCAGAGAACATTAAATATTCAAGACACGTGTTTGGAAGTAATAAAGATTGTCTGGACTCTTTAAGTGTCAAAGGTAATGATCTAGGATACGAGCTCGTACAGGCGAATCTGAACCATAACTCATCTTTTCTGGTGGAATCCAATCAATGCGTAGAGTCACACTTCCTGTATGATTGTTCCAATTGCGTGAATTGTTGCCTGTCTTCAAACCTTAGAAACAAAAGTTATGTATTTAGAAATAAGCAACTTTCCAAAGATGAATATAAAAACTCCATTTTATCTCTCCAACTCAACACTTTCTCCGGACAAGCGCGTGCAAAAATAGAATTTGCTGAAATAGCTCGAAGATCGATTCATAAATATGCGTATATGAAAAATTCAGTAAATACAACCGGAGATTTCATAGAAAATTCAAAGAATGTCTCCAATTCTTATGGTTTGGTAGATGCGGAAAATGTCAAGAATATTTTTATCTCCGTTCGTCCAATCAAAGACTCCCAGGATCTTATATATGTAGGTAAGCTTGAAGAGTGTTATGAATTTACTTCTGGTGGGGGGAGTGGTAGTAAGCTGGCTCTTTCTCTCAGTTGTGGAGGAGGATGTCAAAATATTTTTTATTGCGATGGCTGTAGAGGCTGTACTGATTGCTTTGGTTGTGTTGGTCTTCTGAAGAAGCGATATTGTATTTTGAATAAGCAGTATTCCAAGGAGGATTATAGAGAGATGATTACCAAGATAAAGACACACATGAGTACTCTTCCCTACGTAGATAAGATGGGTCGTAAATACACGTTTGGTGAATTTTTTTCGACAGAGCTTTCGCCTTTTGCTTATAACGAGACTATCGCTTTCGAAGAGAGCCCTCTCACTAGAGAGCAGACACTTTCTGTCGGTTACAAATGGAAGAACCCAGAACCAAAGTCATACATTCCAACCTTGCCGGGAGGAAAAATAGCAGATAACATAAATGATGTACCGGATAATATTTGTGATGAGGTCATAGAATGTATAAATCGTGGTAAAATTGATATGCAGTGTACCACAGCTTTTAGAATATTACCCGACGAACTTGCTCTCTACAGACGAATGAATTTGCCCGTCCCTAGGTATTGTCCAAACTGCAGATATCATTCTCGTCTGGCTTGGAAGAATCCTTTTCGTTTTTACCACAGAGAGTGCATGTGCAGTTTGCCAAGTCATGGTCACGATGCAAAGTGCCGCAACGATTTTGAAACTATGTATGCTCCAGACCGAGTTGAATTAGTTTATTGCAAGGAGTGTTATCAGCGTGAGATATATTAGATTAAATAATATGCAAAAAATAGAAAATTTAATAAAAGAAGCTTTGACGAATCTTGGCATAGAAGAAATAGATTTTTCCGTGGAACACCCTGCTGATTTGAAAATGGGGGATTATTCTACGAATGTTTCCCTTGTGGCTTTTAAAGGCAGAAGAGCCTTCGAAAAAGCAATTGACGGTAATTCTCAAACTATTTGGGTTAAACATGGAGTCAGTAAAACTAATCCGAAAGAATTGGCAGATAAAATAGTTGCCTTTTTGTCAAGGTCGAACCTTGACAATGGGATAGAAAAAATAGAAGTTGCTGGTCCGGGGTTTATAAATTTTTATTTGGCTAAAGATTTTTTTCAAAATAGTGTGAAAGAAATTTTAGAGAATAAAGATTTTGGAAGAAATAAAAGCTTACAGGGGCAGAAGATAATGGTGGAACACACCGACCCGAACCCTTTCAAGGAATTTCACATCGGACACCTCATGCCGAATGTTATCGGCTCTACCATCGCGCGGGTTTTGGCTTGGAACGGCGGAGAAGTGAAAGAAGCTTGCTACCAGGGAGATGTGGGGATGCATGTGGCTAAAGCGATATGGGCCATGCTCCATGGTTTAGACATCAAGGTGGCTTATGCCACAGGCTCTAAGGTGTTTGAAGAAAATGAAGAGGCAAAAAAAGAAATCCAAGAGATAAATAAAAAAATATATGACAAATCGGACGAAAAAATAAACGCGCTTTACGAATCAGGCAGAAAGGAAAGTTTGGAATATTTTGATTCTGTCTATAAAACTCTCGGGACCCATTTTGATTTCTTTTTCTTTGAATCGGAAGTGGCGGGTTTCGGCAAGGAAATTGTAGAAAAAAATCTGGGAGAAAGCCTGCCTGCCGGTAGGCAGGTTTTTGAAAAAGGCGACAAAGGGGCGATTATCTTTAAGGCGGAAAATTTTGACAAAAGTTTACACACTCGAGTTTTTATTAATTCAGAAGGCTTGCCGACTTACGAAGCGAAAGAACTTGGTTTGGCGAAGGAAAAATACGACAGATATAAATATGACAAATCCATCGTTATCACCGGGAACGAAATCAACGATTACTTCAAAGTACTTCTGTGCGCGATGAAACAAATTTTCCCGGAGCTAGCGGAAAAGACTCTGCATTTTTCGCACGGCATGCTTCGTCTGCCTACGGGGAAAATGAGTTCCCGCTCTGGCGACGTGATTACGGCCGAAAACTTGATCGAGATGCTGAAAGAAAAAGTGAAAGGCGATGAAAGAGTGGCTATCGGAGCGATAAAATATATGATCTTGCGCCAAGCTATCGGTGGGAACATAATTTTTGACTTAGAAAAATCAGTTTCAACAGAAGGAGATTCGGGGGTGTATTTGCAATATTCCTACGCGCGCGCGAATTCTATTTTGAAAAAAGCCAAAGAAAGTAAAATCATGTCAACCTGCGAGGTTGACAACATCTGGCAGACGACTGAATTGGAAAAATTGTTGTACAAATTCCCTGAAGTAGTGCTACGAGCAGGGCAAGAATTTGCGCCACATTATATAGTGAGCTATTTGACGGAGCTCGCGCGCGCGTATAACAGTTTCTATGGCAACAATCAGATTATAGGTGAAAAAGATCCAGCTTCGCCTTACAAGGTAGCCCTGAGCGAAGCCTTTTCTATCGCCATGAGAAATGGTTTAAATGTCCTAGGTATTCCGGTATTGGAAAAAATGTAAATAAAGTAATAAAGTTAAAATATACATAATCCTAAATGGAAAAAATAAACTCAGAAAATGAATACGAACATAAACTTTCTGTTTACCTGAATTATTATTCGAAGAAAATTGAAAAGAGTGGTGTTGAATTCACCTCCGAAGAGCTTAATATATTAGATCGCATCCTAAAGAGGAGGTTTGCGGGGGGGGGTATTTCTGGAGGAGGATGGATTTGACAAGCTTTTAGACTGCTATTCTCTCGCAAAGAAAGATTTCGTTGAAAACGGTCAAATTAAACTTGACCGTTTTATGGAATTATATTTCTACATGGGGATTAAGGTTGATATAGGACCAGTTTTCTCTACTGAACATTTCTCTGCTCGCATATCACCAGAATACTATCCTTACATATTTAGCCCGCTTTGCTATAGAGGGTTCAGTTTGAACGAAAAAGATGTTGTATTGGTAACTCATATAATTGAACGAAAGAAAAGTGGTACTAAGTTTTTGACAGAAATGAAACAGTTGCTTGAGAATAGTATTTTGACGGGATCTAAAAAATATTCTGATTTGAATACACTGTTTTTGATTTCTCCACTGTTAGATTTACGTTTTAAGAAACGAATAGAAGAGAAGGGTCTCACACATATCCCATGGAATGAATTAGGGGTGCTCAATACGGAGGTGGAAATATTGAATAGGAGATACCATACAAAGTATCCAGAAGTAGAAAACCTGAAAGTGTTTTGCTGGGCACAAAAGATCCAATAAAGATTAGTCAGCATCTTTGACTCCTTTAAGAATGTAATATAACTATGTACTATATGTATGTACACGTATAAGTACACGTCGCGCCATTTACACGTATTGCTAGTTGTGTTATGCTTTCTTTAAGCGTTGAAGGGACCATCAACCCTGAGCTTTGGGAAGAAATCTACTAGGCAAGACCTAGTCGAAAGTAGAACCCGGTAAATGAGTCCGTCGATGAGGCGGGAAAACAAGGTGGTACCACGGGGAAACTCGTCCTTGAATTATAAATTTAATTTGTAATTTGAGGACGAGTTTTTAATTTCTATGAGTGAAGGAAAAAAATCAGAAACAGCTTTGCGGGAAGAAAAGATTTTAGAATTCTGGAAAGAAAATAAAATTTTTGAAAAATCTTTAGAGAAAAAATCTCCAAAAAGAAGATATGTATTTTACGATGGCCCACCTTTTGCTACTGGCACTCCGCACTATGGGCATATTCTCGGTAGTACGGTGAAGGATGTCATTGGAAGATATCAAACGATGCGGGGTTACCTAGTGCCTCGTCGCTGGGGTTGGGATTGTCACGGTTTGCCGATAGAAAATATCGTGGAGAAAGATTTGAATATCTCTGGGAAAAAAGCGATTGAAGAACTCGGGATAGATAAATTCGTCGAACATGCGCGAAGCAAAGTGCTGACTTACGTGGCGGAGTGGAGGAAGACTGTCGACCGGATGGGTAGATGGGTGGATTTTGATAATTCCTACAAGACGATGGATAACACTTTCATCGAGAGCGTGTGGTGGGCGCTCGGGGAGATGAACAAGAAGGGGTTGCTCTATGAAGGGGTGCGGGTACTGGCGTACTGTCCGCGTTGCGAGACGCCGATTGCCAACTCTGAAATAGCGATGGACAACAGTTACAAAGATATCGCTGATATTTCTGTTTATGTGAAGTTTAAACTAAAAGATGAGCCGAACACAGATAGTCCTTCGCTCCGCTCAGGACGATTAAATACGAGTACGTATTTAATCGCTTGGACCACCACTCCGTGGACTTTACCGGGCAATACGGCTATTGCGGTAAATAAAAATTTCACTTATGTGTGCGTTGCCAATGACGGAGATAAGGGAAGGGAGAATCTGATTTTGTCAGTCGACAGTTTCGAAAAATTAAAAGACAAGTTTCAAAATCCTAAAATTATAAAAGAATTTAAAGGAGAAGAACTTTTAGGTTTGGCTTACGAACCGGTTTTTGATTTTTACAGAAACTCCGATGTGGCGACCAGCCCAAACGCTTGGAAAGTCTGGCATGCGGACTTCGTGACAGCTGATCAAGGCACCGGCATTGCTCACGAAGCGCCCGCTTTCGGCGAAGACGATATGAATCTCGCGCGCGAACATAAAATTCCATGGATCATCCATGTTGACAATACGGGACGTTTCCGCAAAGAAGTGGTTGATTTCGCCGGACTTCAGGTAAAACCAAAAGATACAGCCGAAGACAAAGATGCTCACCTGAGGACAGACATTGAAGTAATAAGATATTTGCAGGAAAAAGGAGCCTTTTTTGCCAAAGAAAAAATAACGCACTCGTACCCGCATTGTTATCGTTGCGAGACGCCCCTTCTCTATTACGCTTTACCTTCCTGGTTTGTGAATATTCAGAAATCCAAAAATGGCATGCTCCATAACGGAAAGTCGATGAATTGGGTGCCAGCCCATTTGAAAGACGGACGTTTCAAAAATACCATGGAGTCTGCGCCGGATTGGACTATCTCCCGCAACCGCTATTGGGCGAGCCCTTTGCCTATTTGGAAATCTGCTTCCGGGAAAATAATGTTTGTGAACTCGCTTGAAGATTTAAAATCAAAAACCAAAAAATCCGGGAATAAATATTTCGTGATGCGGCATGGAGAATCGGAGAGCAATGTGAAGGATGTGATAAGTTGTCGAGTTACTAATATTGATCACCTGACAGAGGAAGGGAGAAAACAAGTCTTGAATTCCGTTTTAGAATTGAAAAACAAAAAAGTGGATTTGATCGTTGCTTCTGATTTTATGAGAACCAAAGAAACAGCAGAAATTATAAAAAAAGAATTAGAACTTTCTGACAACAACTTAATTTTTGATAAAAGACTTTGGGAAATAAATAAAAGCATTTATGATGGTAAAAAATGGAGTGAATATCATAACTTTTTTGAAAATCCCCAAGACGGCACAGAGTCAGTGCTTGACGTAATAAAAAGAGTCTCCCATTTTATTTATGATACAGAGTCGAAATACCAGAATAGAAATATATTAATTGTAACTCATGAGACCGTTGCAAAATTTGCTTTCATAAATCAATACATTGATTCCGATTTTAAAAATTTAGAAGATTGTTGGAATAGATTTCCAGTATTTGAAAACGCGGGAGTTAGCAAACTTGATTTTGTTCCCATTCCGCATAACGCCAAATATGAGTTAGATTTGCATCGCCCATATATTGACGCTAATACTTTGGTTGATGAACAAGGCGAAGAATACAAGAGAATTCCGGAGGTTATTGACTGCTGGTTTGAATCTGGCTCGATGCCTTTCGCTCAGGATCATTACCCGTTTGAAAACAGAGATTGGAAAAAGAAAAATTTCCCGGCTGGATTCGTGGCAGAATATATCGCTCAGACCAGAACTTGGTTTTATTACACCCATGCCATCTCTTCGATTCTTTTCAATAAAGCGCCATTTAGGAATGTGGTGACTACCGGCACAGTGCTTGCTGAAGACGGACAGAAAATGTCTAAATTAAAAAACAATTTCCCCAACCCGGCTCTCTTGTTTGATAAATACGGAGTAGACGCGCTCCGTTTTTACCTGATGTCTTGTCCGGTGATGAAAGGCGAGGATATTAATTTTTCCGAGAAATCCGTGCAAGAGATTTCAAATAAAATAATCAATCGGTTCAACAATGTCGTCGCTTTTTACGAACTATATCGAGACGTTTCTCTGGAAGCTATGAGCTATAAGCTGAAACCTAGCTTGAATGTCTTGGACAAGTGGATAATGTACAGACTGGAAGGACTTATTTACGAAGTGACCGACGGCATGGAAAAGTACGATATGGTTTTAGCGACCCGTCCCTTTGAATTATTTATTGAAGATTTGTCTACTTGGTATCTGCGTCGATCTCGCGACAGGGTAAAGGATGGAGAGGTGGAAGCCAAACAAACTTTATACTTTGTTCTAAAAACTCTAGCCAGATTAATGGCTCCTTTTACGCCGTTTGTCTCCGAAAGCGTTTGGTTGAAATTAAAAAATGAAAATGACCCGGCCAGCGTGCATTTGGCAGAATGGCCCAAAGCAGAAAGGAGGTTGGAACTTTTTGAATTTTTCAAATCTGATCTTCAAAAAACAAAGAAGGTGCTCTTAGACATGGCGATTGCGAGAAAGATAGTCAGCATCGGACTGGAAGCTCGGCAAAAAGCGGGAATCAAAGTTCGTCAGACCCTCTCTTCGCTCAAATGGAAAACGACCGGTGGCAAATTACTGAATCAATATCTGGATTTGATAAAAGAGGAGTTGAATATCAAAGAAATATTTTTTGATGACAAAATAGAAAGCGAAGTTGTGCTGGATACAGAAATCACCCCGGAGCTAAAAGAAGAAGGGGATTTCCGAGAATTCGTTCGAGCCATTCAAGATATCCGCAAAAAGATGGGGCTTACTCCGAGTGATGTAATTTCGCTCTTTGTTGATACCGGGGAAGAAGGCAAGAGGCTGATTCAAAAATTTAAAAAAGAGATTCTGAAAATAATCATGGCCTCGGGGATAGAATTTAAAGAAAACGACGGCGAAATGGTAAAGATAGACGAACTGGAATTTAAAACTAAAATCAAGAAGTAAAATGGCGAAGACTATTTCCGAAATTTATAAAGAATACAAAATCATGCCGAGCCTGCAAGAGCACATGCTCCGCGTGGCAGCTGTGGCGTCTTTGATCTGTTTTAATTTCGAAGAACCCCTACCGAAAGAAGAGATAATCACAGCATGTCTCTTTCATGATATGGGGAACATCATTAAAGCGAAATTAGGATATTTTACTGATCTTCCGGAAACAAAAAATCTAGAGTATTGGCAAAAAGTAAAAGATGATTATATAAAAAAGTACGGAGAAGATGAGAAAAAGGCAATGATAACCATCTTGAAAGAAATAAATTTACCAGATAGGGTAATATTTCTTGTTGATCAGGTTCATTTTCGTTTATTGTGTGAACACCGTGATTCTAGCGATATCGGCGTAAAAGTTGTCCATTATTCCGATATGAGGGTTGGCCCTTACGAAATTTTGTCGTATAAAGAACGCGCTAAAGATTTAGGTATACGTTATCAATATAAGGGTTTTCCCAAGGAAGAACACGACAAATTTACCGCCTGCGGAGAAGAAATGGAAAAACAAATTTTCGCCAAGTGCAAAATAAAACCAGGAGATATCAATGATGAAGCTATCAAACCCATCATTTCAAACCTGAGAAATTTTGTGATAGAATAAAAGAGTGAAAAAAGTTTTTATAGTGCACGGGTTTCAAGGAATACCAAATGGGGGATGGTTTCCATGGCTTATGGGTGAATTAGCTAAACAAAAGATCTCTGCTTGTTCACTTCCAATGCCTAATCCTAACGATCCTGTAGTTTCGGAATGGGTGAAAGTCATAGAGTTTTCTGTGGGTCATCCTTCAGATGAAGTTATTCTCCTGGGGCACAGTCTGGGCGCGCCGGCGGTTTTACATTACTTAAAATCTCTTCCGTCGGGGTTATCGGTTGGTGGCGTTCTACTTGTATCGGGCTTTAGCGAGCCACTTGAGAATAAAAATAATCAAATTGATTTAGATAAAATTAATTCGTTTGTAACTCCACCAATAAATCTGACCGATATAAAAAGTCATTCTAAAAAGATCGTTGTTATTCACGGTTCAGACGATACTGTCGTGCCTTTCTCATACGCTGAAAAAATGTCTCGGGAATTAGAATGCAAACTCGTGAGGGTTGCTGGAGGCAGTCACTTTAGTCAAATATCAGAACCTGTTTGCTACAAGTTACCAGAGGCATTACATGCTCTTGAAGAGATAATAGGATAAAAATCCAACATATTTTATATAATATCATAATAGACACGGCCGTGGTCAATATGTTATCATGGGTTTATGAAAATAATTGACAAGGAATCCAATTCAGGAAAGATAATTCGCGCCTTGGGTATGGGGATTGGCATTACCGTAGCCTTAAGTAACAAGAGGGCTAGTTATAAAGTTACAAAACTGTTGGTGAAAGAAATTTTTGGATTAAATAAAAAGCCTCTGAACATGACTGGCTATTTTTTAAAGCTAAGGAAACAGAAATTAATCGAAATTAAAAAAGATGGAAACTTTCATAAAATTTTTCTCACGGAAAACGGACGGGATGTTTTCTTGCGTTTTAATTACGAAGAGTTAAAGCTAAAAAGTCAAAAAATATGGGATAGGAACTTTCGAGTGATCGTTTTTGACATACCAGAAAAAAAGAGAGACGCTAGAGATTCATTGAGGGACAAGATGCGAGAGATGGGATGTGTCAAATTTAACGATAGCGTCTGGGTTTATCCTTTCCCGTGTCAAAAGGAAATTGATTTTATTGCCAATTATTGGGGGATAGGCAAGTATGTGCATTTTATCCTGGCTCGGGATATTACCAACCGAGATTTACTGGAAAAAACTTTTAATTTGTGACTGTTGATTAGCTAAGTTTCTATTTTCTAATAGATAACATATTGACCACGGCCGTGGTCATAACGTTATTACATATCTATTTATTGTTTTTTTATTTTTTTATTATTTGTGATAAAATAAGGGTATGAAAATCAGAAAACTGGGACATTGTTGTTTGATTATAAAGACGAAAGGTATAAAAATCATGACCGACCCGGGTCTTTTTACAGTAGATTCCCAATCTGAAGAATTAAATATTGATATTATTTTAATCACACACGAACATGGGGATCATATCCATGTTGAGTCTTTGAAGAAAATCGTTGAAAATAATTCAGAAATTTTAGTTATTGCAAATGAGGGGGTGGGAAAATTGTTAGATGAGGCAGGAATTAAGTATGAAATACTGGAAAACAAAATTCCAAAAGAATTGCTCGGTGTATTGCTTGAGGCGCACGATTGCAAGCATGAAGAAGTTTTTGAAGAAATGGGGCAGGTGAAAAATACTGGATACTTCATCGATGGAAGATTGTTTTATCCGGGAGATTCTTATTGTAATCCTGGCAAGTCAATAGAAATCTTAGCTTTGCCTGTCGCTGGTCCGTGGGTCCGGGTCAGGGATTTTATGAAATATGCCTTAGAAATTAAACCGAAAATTTGTTTTCCTATGCACGATGGAATGTTGAATTCTCTTGCTAGTAGCTATTACGTGCCCACGACGGTTTTACCTAAATTCGGAATAGCTTTCAAAACTCTTGAAAATAAAACAGAGGAAGAATTTTAATGCACCACATATATCATACAGAAGGAATAATATTGGGCAGTCGAAATTTCGGTGAGGCGGGTAGGTATTACTCCATTTTTACCCGCGATTTTGGCTTGGTCTCAGCGTCTGCCCAAGGAGTGCGCAAAATGTCTTCCAAACTACGTTTTGTATTACAGGACTTTGCGTATCTAAAGATTGATCTAGTAAAAGGCAAAGATTTTTGGCGAGTTACCAATGCAACAAAGACCAACAAACTTGAAAATTTATCCAATCCAGAAATTTTTAAAGTTTTTATCAATATCTCAAAATTACTAAAGCGTCTGCTCGCTGGCGAAGACGCCAACACAGCTTTATTTTTTGACTTACTACACGGGCTGTCTGTTTTGGAAAAATCAAAAACAAAAGAAGAGATAAACAACGTAGAGGCAATCATTGTTCTGCGCGTTCTCCATAATTTGGGATATATAGGCAATAGTGAAAGTCTGGAAGATCTTATCAAGTCTCCATTCGAGGAAGATTTGGTGTTTAGGGTTTCGAAGAACCGAACAAAAATACTATATCAAATCAACAAGGCGCTAAAAGAAACACATTTGTGAGACTGTTTTTGTTGTGGATTTTTGAAATATTGTTTTAAGTGTTACAATCAAGTGATGTCGTCAGTTAACGGAGATAAATTAAACAGGGTAGAGGAACTAAAGAGTAAGTTGTTTAATAGGAATTATCAAACGAAATTCGAGCATCGTGACAGTTTTCCTCATTTCCAAAAGAGGGAGGTTACGGATTCCTGGAAGAAAAAAGAAGACCCGACAATTGATTCCAAAGAAAAATTTCTTATGAAAACATCCATGTTTAAAAAATTTTTTATTTTTTCGTTAATATTTTTTGCTCTGGCATTAGGCTATGCTTCTTATGTATTTTTCGCTGAAAACAATACTGTCTCCAATGACAATATTGATATTTCGGTAAAGAGTAATGCTTTCGCTGACGGTGGGGAAGAATACTCTCTCCTGCTTGAGGTGGTAAACAGAAATAGTACCGCCCTCGACCTTGTGGATTTGGTCGTGGAGTATCCTAAAAACTCTCAGGTTAGCTTATCGGAGAACAATGAGCACATAAGGATGTCTCTGGGCAGTATTCCTATTGGAGGAGTGAAAAATGAGAATTTGAAATTGGTGCTATTTGGTGAACAAGGAAGCCGGCGCCAGATAAAAATTTCTATTGAATACAGGGTGGAAGGATCCAACGCCATCTTCGTGAAGGAAAAGTTTTTTGAAGTGTCTATAAATTCCACGCCAATAGATCTACTAATAAATGCTCCTTTTGAGACAAGTTCAGATAAAGACATTAATTTTAATGTGAAAGCAACACTAAATGCCACCAAACCAGCCTCCAAAATACTTCTTAAGGTTGATTACCCGATCGGCTTTCAATTTGTGAGGGCTACTCCTGCGCCAACCCTTGGCGACAACATATGGAACTTGGGAGATCTTTCTCCGGGAGCTGAATATAGTGTATCCATCGTTGGCAAAATGGTTGATGTGTTTGATGGCGAAGAAAAAGTGTTCCGTGTGTGGACTGGATCTCAATCAGAAAGGGATAGGTCTTTGATTGGAACCTTTTTTAATTCTTCGGAGCATACCTTAATGATAAAAAAATCTTCAATTGAGGCCAAACTTTCGATAAATGGCGTATCGGATAGGGAATATGCGATAGATTCTAAAACAGGGATTCAAGGGCAAATCCAATGGATAAATAATTTAGAAGCAAAAATAAATAATCTGGAGATTAGCGCAAAAATTTCTGGGAATGCAGTAGATAGAAAAACAATATCAACCAATCAAGGTTTTTATAACTCTTCGGAAGATTTGATAATTTGGAATAAAAATTCACACAGTGAATTCAGAGAAATCTCTCCAGGTGATTCTGGAGCTGTTTCTTTCTCTCTGTATTCTCGTCCTCTGTTTGAAGCTTTGGGCGGGGTTACTTCTTCTCCCACAATCAATATAGATATATCTGTTACAGGAGAGCAGGCGCAAGGTGGCGGAGAGAAGGTAGAGCTAAGCAACAAAGAATCAAAAATTATTAAAATTATTTCTGATGTAGGTCTGTCTACTAAAGCTTTTTATTCTTCTGGTTCTTTCACCAACACTGGACCAATACCTCCTAAAGCAGAGCAGAAGACTACTTACACCGTCGTTTGGTCTATTTCCAATACCGCGAACAATATTTCCAAAGCAGAGGTGCGTTCTAGTGTCCCTCCGTGGGTACGCCTACTGGGCCCCTTTATTCCTGCAACAGAGGATTTCGTGTACAATGCTTCTACTAGAGAAATAGTTTGGAATATTGGGGGAATTCCGAGGGGTACCGGCATAACGGGAGGTGAAAGGGAAATATTTTTTCAAATAGAACTCACACCTTCACTTTCTCAAGTTGGTACCTCTCCAGTAATAGTAAATGAGGCGATTTTGACTGGGCACGACGACTTTGTTAATGTTGATGTGAAGGTTAAAAAACCGCCAATCGACATCAAACTCCCAAGTGACCCCAACATACCCGCTGATGGAGTTCGAGTGGTGGAGTAAGATAAAAATGAAAAACGAAAAAGATAATTTGATGGAAAAGATAGTTTCGCTATGCAAAAGGCGGGGGTTTATTTTTTCCGGTTCAGAGATATACGGCGGACTTGCCGGCACTTATGATTGGGGACATTTCGGAGTGGCTTTGAAAAACAATATAAAACAATCCTGGTGGAAAAAATTTGTAGATGGCAGGCGTGACATGTATGGTATGGACGCGGCTATTTTGATGCGTCAGGAAGTATGGCAAGCGACAGGACATGTGGCAAATTTCGCGGACCCGATGGTTGAATGCGAAAAATGTAAAGAGAAATATCGTGCTGACCAAATTAACGACAAAAATAAATGTGAGAAGTGCGGAGGGAAGTTGAACGAAACTAAAAGTTTCAATCTCATGTTTCAGACACGCGTTGGCGCATCGGAAGATTCTTCTGCCATTTCATACTTACGTCCTGAAACAGCACAGGGAATATTTGTAAATTTTAAAAACACTATAGATGCTTTTCATCCCAAACTTCCTTTCGGCATGGCTCAGATAGGTAAAGCATTCCGGAATGAGATTACTCCTAGAGATTTTGTCTTTCGAGTACGCGAAATTGAACAGATGGAGATAGAGTATTTCGTACGAGCGGAAGATTGGGAAAAATATTTTGAATATTGGAAGGGAGAAATGCTCGAATGGATGGAAGAAATGGGTATTAATATGAATAAAGTTCATGAGCTTGAAGTTCCAGATGGAGATAGGGCACATTATTCTAAAAGAACTATTGATTTTTATTTTGATTTTCCTTTTGGTAAAAACGAACTCTTTGGTCTTGCTTACAGAACGGATTTTGATTTGAAGAATCACAAGCTGGACTACATCGACGAGGAAAAGGGAGAAAAAATAATTCCGCATGTCATAGAGCCTTCTTTTGGTTTAGACCGCGCTTTCCTCGCTCTAATGCTTTCCGCATACCGCGAAGATGAAAAAGATGGGGAAGTGCGAACGTATTTGAAGTTGAAACCTTCGATGGCGCCAGTCGTTTGTGCTGTTTCGCCTTTGCTAAAAAACAAGCCAGAGCTTGTGGAGTACGCGAACACAAAAGTTTTTGCTCCGCTCAAGACGGAATTTGGTCGTGTGATCTGGGATGACAATGGAAATATTGGTAAGCGATATCGCAGACAAGACGAAATTGGTACCCCGTTTTGCATTGTGGTTGATTTTGACACGCTTACGGACGATAGTGTGACAGTCCGCGATAGGGATACAGGAGAACAAAAGAGAATAAAAGTTACAGATTTGGGGCAATACATAAAAGAAAAAATAAATTAAAACACATGAAATTTACAAAAAAGGTTTTACACAATGGACTACGGGTGGTGACTATACCAATGAAGGATAACCCTACAGTGACGGTGCTTGTGTTAGTAGAAGCAGGTTCTAAATATGAAACGAAAGAGATAAACGGTTTATCACATTTTTTGGAGCATATGTGTTTTAAGGGGACGACAAAGAGGCCGAAAGCGATAGATATATCGAAAGAACTAGACGCCCTCGGTAGTCAGTACAATGCTTTTACTGCACAGGAATACACAGGGTACTATGCGAAATCCGATGCCAGGCACTTTCACCAAATATTTGATGTGGTTACCGATATTTATTTGAATTCAATTTTCCCGGAGGCCGAAATGCAAAAAGAAAAAGGGGTGATTATCGAAGAAATAAATATGTACGAAGATATGCCGAATCGTCACGTGCAGGATTTAATGATGAAGCTTCTGTATGGCGATACTCCGGCCGGGTGGAATATTGCGGGAGAAAAGAAAAACATCTTGCGCATGAAAAGAGGTGACTTTGTGGCATACAAAAAGGCGCATTACCTACCAGAGGCAACGACAATAGTAGTATCCGGAAGGATAAAAGAAAGCGAAGTGATGAAAAAAGTGAACAAAATTTTTGGCAATATTCCACGCGGAAAGAAGGCGCAAAAATTAGAGGTAAAAGAAACGCAAATAAAGCCGGGAGTGTTGGTTAAATTTAAAAAAACAGACCAAACACATTTCGTCTTGGGTGTGCGCAGTTTTGATTTATTCGACAAAAAGAACGCAGTGCTTGCTGTTCTAGCTGGGGTTTTAGGTGGCGGGATGAGTTCTCGGCTTTTCCAAAAGTTGCGTGAAGAAATGGGAGTCGGCTACTATGTGCGGGCTTATAACGATGCCTACACTGATCATGGTTTTTTTCAGGTTTCTGCTGGAGTAGACAATAAGAGGATTTATGAAGTCGTAAGGGCGGTACTTGAAGAATGTAATAAATTAAGAACCAAGGAAGTCAGTTTTGAAGAATTAAATAAGGTGAAGGAATGTTTGATAGGGAATATGAAGCTTACCCTGGAAGCATCTGATGACATTGCCAATTTTTATGGAGGACAGGAGTTGCTCAAAAAGGAGATGAAAAACCCGGAGAAAAAAGCCGAAGAGATAAGAAAAGTAACCGCAAGAGAAATTAAATCTCTAGCAAACTATATTTTTAAAAACGCTAAATTAAATCTTGCGCTTATTGGACCTTTCAAAGATAAGAACAAATTTTCTAAAATATTGAAATTCTAATCGCTTTTGAAGTTGGATACTCTGTGTTACTATATCTGTATGTTAGATAGAAGTAATTTTGCCTCAGTTTCCATAAGCACTGGAACACTAATCCGATTTTTCTTGGTGGCAATCGGGTTTTTCTTACTCTGGTATCTGCGTGATCTTCTTCTCGTAATCTTGACTGCCATTATGATAGCCTCCTTCGTAGAATCAGCTGTACCTTATTTCAAAAAAATAAAAATTAATCGTATTTTAGGAGTAGTGCTCCTATATTTCACCACGGTTTCATTCTTAGCTCTCTTGTTTTATCTTTTTGCTCCGCTATTGATCACTGAGCTTTATAATTTTTCTGTTTTCCTGTCTTCTTATATACCAGACTCTTCGATTATAAATTATTTCAAAAACGATGCCTTTTCTGGAGCCAAAGACATCATCAATAACCTGTCGCACAGTTTGTCTCTGACTTCTCTGGTCTCTGCTTCCAACGCCTTTGTCGTGAATCTCTCCGGAGGTTTCTTTCAGGTGCTGGGTGTGGCGTTCGGAAGCATTTTCAATGTAACCTTGATCGTTCTAATATCCTTCTATCTTTCCATTCAGGAGAAGGGTATGGAAAAGTTCTTGAGAATTATTTTGCCAATAGAACATGAAGAATACGTAGTAGATCTTTGGGAGCGTTCAAGAAGGAAAATAGCACTTTGGATGAAGGGACAAATGCTCCTTGCCATATTGATAGCTATTCTTACTTACCTAATGCTCTCTGTCATGGGTATACAGTATGCATTGCTTCTCTCGATTATCGCCGGCATAATGGAGCTCATACCTTACGGCGTTTTGGTAGCGCTTGTTCCAGCCGCTTACTTCGCGTATTTTTCTGGCGGACTCGGAAGCGCCCTGGCTGTGTCGGGAGGCTATATCATCCTCCAGCAGTTTGAAAATTTCCTTCTAACTCCTTTGATAATTAAAAGTGTAGTGGGTCTTTCTCCCCTTGTGGTCATCTTGGCCGCCTTGATAGGTTTTGAGTTAGGTGGGTTCTGGGGACTAGTATTAGCTATCCCAGTATCCGTGTTCATAATGGAGCTGATGAGTGATTTTGAAAAAAAGAAAATTTCTTCCAAAACTGCCGATGACAAAAAATAGTTTCTATCTAACCACAACCTTGCCGTACGTAAATGCGCCGCTTCATATGGGTCACGCGCTTGAACTCGTGCGGGCCGATGCCATCGCTCGTTACAAAAAGCTTATCGGGTACGATGTATACTTCAATACCGGCACAGACGAACACGGGATGAAAATTTACGAGAAAGCCATAGAAGCCGGATTGTCCCCGCAAGAGTTCGTGGACCAGGGTTTCGAAACTTTTAAAAAACAGCTCCAGATGTTTGGGATGAGCGAGGATATAAATTTTATTCGTACCACCGATAAACACCATGAATCTGCGGCGCAAGAATTTTGGAATCGGGTACAGAAAAACGGGTTTATATACAAGAAAAATTATGAGACCAAATATTGTGTCGGGTGTGAAAGCGAGAAAACCAATTCTGAGTTAAACGATCAAGGGGAGTGTGACATTCATCCGGGAAAACAGATCGAAACGATCAAAGAAGAAAATTATTTTTTTAAATATTCAGCATTTGGAGACAAGCTTCTTCTGTTTTACGGGAAAAACCCGAATTTTATAGTTCCGGATTTTCGCTTTAACGAAATCAAAAATTTTGTAAAAAGCGGATTACAGGATTTCTCTATTTCGAGACTCAGATCAAAGATGCCCTGGGGGATAGAGGTGCCGGGGGACAGTGAGCATATCATGTACGTATGGTTCGATGCGCTTACCAATTACATTTCCACTCTCGGATGGCCGGAGAATGTGGAAAATTTCGAAAAGTATTGGGTGAATGGCAATCCTACTCAATACTGTGGCAAAGACAATACCCGTTTCCAAGGGGCAATGTGGCAAGCGATGCTTATGGCAGCAGGGCTGCCGAACTCCCATCAAATCGTCGTTGATGGATTCATTACCGGCGAGGGAGGAGTGAGAATGTCTAAAACCATAGGAAATGTGGTTGATCCTAGGGACATTGTAGCCGAGTACGGCGTCGATGCTCTCAGATATTTTTTATTGAAAGAAGTAAGCAGTTTCGAAGACAGCCCCTTTACCCTGGAGCGTTTCAAAGATGCGTATAATTCAGGACTTGCGAACGGGCTGGGGAATTTGGTGAGTAGAGTCATGACGATGGCAGAAAAAAACTTGGATAATCCGGTAGTCGTCGATGATTTTAAATTTAATCCTGTCGTTTCTTCTGACATAGAATCTTTTGATTTAAACCGGGCTATGGGTATTATATGGAGTTTGATAGAGGAGCTGGATGAATTTATCCAGAGAGATGAACCTTTTAAGGTGGTTAAGATAGATAAAGAAAAAGGCAAAGAGATGATAATAAAATATATTAAGTTACTTTTTAATATTACTCAATCGATAGAACCTTTTCTCCCAGAAACATCAAAAAAAATTAAAGAATTAATTAAGCAAAACAAAAAACCCGAGGCTCCACTTTTTTTGAGGAAAGAGTAGTATGATTCCTAAATATATCGATATCCACAGCCATGTGAATTTTAAAGCATTTGATGAAGACAGGGATGCGGTTATAAGACGCGCTTTGGATGCGGATACATGGATGATAAATGTTGGTACCCAAGCAGACACATCGAGAGATGCCATAGAACTTGCGCACAAATATGGAGAAGGGGTTTATGCTATCGTAGGACTTCATCCTATACATACGGGGGCTTCATATCATGACGAGAAAGAATTGGGAGAGGGGGGAAAAGAATTTACTTCCCGTGGAGAAATTTTTAACAAAGAAATTTATAGAGAACTTTTGAAGGATCCCAAAGTGGTAGCGATAGGAGAGTGCGGGCTAGATTATTATCGTATGGACTTAGATTCAATCGCGAAGCAAAAAATGGCTTTTACTGAACAGATAAAACTGGCAAATGAAGTAGGCAAACCGTTAATGCTTCACATTCGCAATAATCCGAAAGAAAAAAGCGTGGATGCATACAAAGATACGCTAGAGATTTTAAAAACACATTCGAAAGTTAAGGGCGATGTGCATTTTTTCGCCGGAAATATTGAGACCGCAAAAGCTTATTTAGATTTTGGTTTTACTCTATCTTTCACAGGAGTTATTACCTTTACCGACGACTACAATGAAGTGATAAGAAATACTCCGCTTAATATGATTATGTCTGAAACTGATTGTCCTTACATAGCTCCGGTACCCTATCGCGGGAAAAGGAACGAGCCGTCATATGTGCGAGAAGTCGTGAAAAAAATAGCCCTGATCAAAGATCTATCTGAGGAAGAAGTGGCGGGGGCTATAATAACAAACGCCAAAAGGGTTTTCGGGATTTGACCCAGTTTTCGCTTGCTCGACAAGAGAAACCAACTTCTCTTTACTTCTTTTTGGGTTTTTGCTAGTATGAGCTTCATGCAAGATGTGGAAAATACTGAAGGTAGTGATGTGCCTTTAAGTCAAAAAGAAGGTGCAGACGGACGGGTGTATGAACTTGGTTATCTTTTGGTACCTACTATTTCGCCAGAAAATGTTCCGATAAATTATGGCAATTTAAAAGATCTCATTATGAAAGAGGGCGGAGAAATCATTTCGGATGAAATGCCAAAGGAAATAGAACTCGCCTACACGATGTCCAAAGTCATTCAGAACATTCGAAGTAAATTCAACTCTGCTTATTTTGGCTGGATCAAATTTGAAATGAATCCGGAACAGGTTTTAGAATTAAAGAAAAAGCTTGATCTTGATCGCATCTTGATTAGATTTTTGATATTAAAAACAGTTCGAGAAAATACTATCGCTGCTAAAAGATTTATCCAAAAGGATTTTAGAAGGAAAATGCCTATTGCAAAGAGCGAAAGGGGAGAGGAGGTGGGTACTCCTATCAATAAAGAAGAAATAGATAAAGAGATAGATGCGATGGTTGCTGTGTAATTTAATTATCAGTTATAAATTAGAAATTATATAAAAAATATGTATTTAAACAAAGCAATTGTAATAGGAAATCTAACTCGCGACCCGGAACTCCGTTCACTTCCTTCGGGTATAAAGGTTTGCTCTTTTTCCCTGGCCACGAATCGTGTTTGGAAAGATAAGAATGGCGCGCGTCAGGAAGCTGCAGATTATCACAATGTGGTGGTATTTGGACGTCAGGCGGAGACGGTTGCCCAATATATGAAGAAGGGCAGTTCCATATTGGTTGAAGGCAGAATGCAGACTAGGAGTTGGGAAGATAAAACAAGTGGAGAGAAAAAATATCGCACTGAAATAGTGGCAGATCGCACCCAGTTTGGCCCGAAGAGCGGGAGTGCTGGAGGTGGCGCTCCAAGCGCGGACTCTGGTAAGGCGTCGCCTGGGAAGAGCGGGGAAGAACTGGACACCATCGAATACCCGGAAGAAGACATTAACCCAGAAGATATTCCATTTTAATAAAATTTTATGAGACAAGATTATTTTTCAGCCAACAATATAAAATACATAGACTACAAGGATATCGATATCTTGCGGAAGTTTATCAATCCTAACGGTAAGATAGTAAGTCACAGGCGGACTGGCGTAACAATGAAAAATCAACGAGCCCTAGCTTCCGCCATCAAAGTCGCTCGATTCTTTGGATTGCTTCCCTTTGTGGCGAGATAAAGATTATGTATTTAATTTTGTAAGATAAAAATCCACCATTCGGAGGATTTTTTCGTCGTGGCTTAAACTCGCTCCACGTATTCTCCAGTTTCGGTGTTTACGCGAATGATGTCGCCTTCTTCGATGAACATTGGGGTCGTGAGCGTAGCACCGTTCTCGAGAATTATAGTTTTATTCCCACTTTTTGAAGTGTCCCCGCGGACGGCCGGGGGAGCTTCCTTCACTCTGAACTCCATTTTAATGGGCAGAGTTATTTTTATGACTTTACCCATACCTACAGTATTTTCTTCTTCATCTTCGCCATTGTCCCACACCAGGGCGATAACGTTGCTGTTTTCTTTAAAAAATTTTCCCGTGTCTCCTATGAGTGACGCGTCAAGCTTGAATCTGTTTCTCGGATTATTGGGTTCACAAAACCAATACTCGCCTTTGTTGTGGTATAGGAATTTTACCTCTTTTTTTTCTATATCTGCCTCATCTGCCGTGTCCGACACATGAAAAGTGGCAGAAATGGTTTTGCCTGATATCAAGCTTCGGAGTTTCACTTGGTTTTGGGGCTTTCTCTGCTGAGTGCGAGCGACATGCGAGTCTATCACCTCGCACGGCTCATCATCGTAAATAATTATTTTCTTTTCGCGGATCTCATTGTATGGTAATTGTGACATAGGGAATATACTAGCAGAAAAATTATTTTCTGCAAACTTACTCCTGTTCCGCGAATTTGTGGCGTATTTCTTTCAGTATTTGCTCCGCTATTTTTTTGTTTTCTTTATCTTTCAAAAACGTGCGAGTAGCATCATAACCCACGCCCAGTTTTATTTTTTCGGCTTTTTCTTCATTCGGTTTATAAAAATAAGAATTGCCGACTTTTTCCACAATTTTGAATTTTTCCCCGAGCGCCATCATCTCTCCTTCTTTCGAGATCCCTTCATTATAAATAATATCAAACTCTGTTTGCTTGAATGGCGCGGCAACTTTGTTTTTTACCACTTTTACTCGTGTACGGCTTCCCACGACCTCCTCTCCTTTTTTAATCTGGGCTATTTTTCTGATATCAAGTCGAACAGAGGTGTAAAACTTCAGCGCTTTGCCTCCTGGAGTTGTTTCGGGGTTGCCGAACATTACACCTATCTGCATACGGATTTGATTTATAAAAATTACCACGGTTTTGCTTCTCGCAACGATGGCGGTAAGTTTGCGAAGCGCTTGAGACATCAGTCTGGCTTGTTTGCCGACATGATATGCTCCCATGTCTCCCTCGATTTCATCTTTTGGTGTGAGAGCAGCGACTGAGTCTATGACTATCACGTCTATCTTTCCTGTTCGCACCAAGCTCTCGACTATCTCAAGCGCTTGTTCTCCTGTGTCTGGCTGAGAAATGAGGAGGTTATCTATGTTTACCCCAAGCTTCTTGGTGTAGTCTGGGTCCATCGCGTGTTCTGCATCTATGTAGGCACACACCCCTCCTTTCTTCTGTGCTTCCGCCACTATGTGGAGCGAAAGGGTAGTTTTACCTGAAGATTCAGGTCCGAATATTTCTATGATTCTTCCACGTGGTATTCCACCGACGCCCAGTGCCATATCTAGCCCAAGTGAGCCTGTCGGAATAGTGTTGATATCTACCCTCGGTGCGTCACCCAGTTTCATAATAGAGCCCTCCCCGAATTTTACCTGTATTGCCTTTATGGTGTCATCAAGCAGTGATACTCCCATGGTTTTATCCTCTTTTTTTTCTTTTTTCTTTTGCATATGATTTTGCGAAATCATGCCACGCAATCGTCTATTGAAGCGTGGCGAGATTTAATGCATTAATTTATAATTTTTTTCGTCGCCATTCCCGAATTTGTCTTTGGCTTCTACACTTATCACATTATACCCTTTATTGAGAACTATTGTCTCGCTGAAATTACCTTCTTGATCGATGGAAATTATTCTGTCGTTTAGTGTTAATTTTATTGCGTTTTTCGCGTTTCCAGTTATGTTTAGTATATTATCTTCTATCTTTTCTCCGTCCATTATATTTACGTCTATTATTTTTACTCCAAAAATCAAATCTTTAGATCGAAAAAACGCATAAGATACTATAAACAGCAAGAAAATAGACAAAGAAGCTATCTTTAATATTTTTTTTACATCAAAACTCATATCACATTTTCTCCGTTTTCATTATGCGTTATTTTTTCCAAAACTTCCCTTGGTTTCGCTCCGTCTCCCGCGCTTATTACCCCGCGTTCTTCCAGTTTATCCATAAGTCGTGCTGCCCGAGCGTAGCCCAGTTTTAATTTTCTTTGGAGATACGACGTTGAAGCTTTGCCGGCCTCTATCACGCACAGTCTCGCTTCTTCGTACATCTCGTCATCATCGCCGTCCTCTTCATCTTCTAATGTGCTTTCAAAGATACTTTTATCGGCGGATATAGAACCCTCCGTGAACGATATTTCATCAGATATTTCATCCCTATAGGAGTCTATTAAGTATTTCACAACTTTCTTAACTTCTGTTTCTGATATGAATGCGGATTGCAAGCGTTCTGGTTGAGCTTCCCCTGAAGAATACAACATATCCCCAGCGCCAAGCAGTTTTTCTGCCCCGCCGGCATCGAGTATGGTACGCGAGTCTACCTGCGAGGATACCTTCAAGGCGACGCGAGCTGGGATGTTTGCTTTAATGAGTCCAGTAATGATGTTTACTTCTGGACGTTGAGTGGATAATATTAAATGAATACCTACAGCCCGAGACATTTGAGCCAGACGCACTATGGCGGACTCAAGTTCCCTGGGATAAGAGCTCATAATATCCGCTAATTCATCTATAATGATGACAATGTAGGGGAGACGGTCTGCCTCGACCGTGATTTCCTCGCCATTTTCTCCAGTTTTTGTCTTCTTTGGGTTCTTGCCGAACACGTTAGTATGGTAAGACTCTATGTCTCGCACAGATTCCGCTTCCAATATGTCATAACGCCTATCCATTTCTTTTGCCGCCCATTTCAGCGCCAAGATTGTTTTTTTGGCTTCAGTTATCACAGGGGTAAGCAGGTGCGGGATGTTGTTGTAGAGAGTCAATTCAACTCTTTTTGGGTCTATTAAAATCAATTTCAAATCATCAGGTCCATTTCTGTACAGAAGCGATGTTATCATGGAATGTATGGTCACTGACTTTCCAGACCCAGTAGTTCCAGCCACCAGGCAGTGTGGCATTTTCGCAAGGTTGCCAAACAATGCCTTTCCTGATATCTCTCGTCCGAGCGCCATAGTGAGAGGTTTTAAAGAATTCTGAAACTTGTTGTCCGAGAGGAGCGTGGCGAGTCCTACTATCGATTTCGATTTGTTCGGGATTTCAATACCGACGAGAGAATGCCCCGGTATTGGAGCTTCTATTCTTATCGGGTGCGCGGCGAGGGAGAGAGCTAGATCGTTTTGTAAACCAACAATGCGCGAAAGTTTTACCCCCTCGGCTGGTTTCAATGCGTAACGTGTCACTGTAGGTCCGATAGTTATTTCATCCATCTCTACTTCGATACCAAAGTTTGCAAGCGTACGCTTGATGATGTTTGCATTGGCCTTAATATCCCCAGTATTTGGTTTGCCTTGATCTTCCTCTAGAAGCGAGAGTGGGGGAGGTACATAAGTGGAAATCAATCCTCCTCTTCTTTTTTTAATTGGCAGATCTTCCTCTTCTTCCTCGCTTTTCTCTTTTTTGTCTTTCCCTATGTTCAAAACACTTTTTATTTTTTCGGTAGCACTCTTTTCCTCTGTATGTTCTATGGGTTTAGATTCATCCGTCTCTGGTTCCATATAATCCTCTCCCGGATTACCCAATGCATTCTCTACGGGCTTATTTTTACGAAATATGATACTCCAAATATTTTTCAAAAACGGAGCCAAGTTTGGTTTCGCATCAAATATCACCAAAATTGAAATTATCATAATTGCGCCTAAAAAGATTATGCTAGCGTAAACATCAAACAGATAAACCAACGGCGTAGATAAAATTCTTCCCAGGAATCCACCGGAGTGTTCTTGCGAGACTACATCTATAATTCCCAAACCAGAGAGTAAGAAAGTCACTCCACTTATGGTTCGGGTTAGTCCGACGTTCGGGGTTTCTGATTTCAAAAACGAAGATCCGAGAAGTATAAAGAGAATAGGAAGAAGAATGTATCCAATACCGAAAAAATAATTCAAAATATCGTAGACATTTTTACCCGCTACTCCTCCCATATTGAACATCGACATCAAAAGAAAAAGCGCCAACACAAAAAAAAGAATCGACCAGATTCCGTGTTTCGTCTCAGTTTTCAGTTTACTGATTGAAATAGTTGATTTAGGAAATTTCTGCTTATTCTTTTTTACCATGCAAGTATTTTAACATAACTAGAACTCAATTGGCGAAATTTATCTATTGTGGTAGAAATTAATTAAATGTAAGAGATTTATCAGCGAAGAACGTTTATTGTCGTGTCCCATATCAGTTATTGTGGTAGTCTTCAAGGACTTGCTTTTTTTCTGTCCTATAGTATAATGGACTCTATGTTAGATAGTGATAAAAACCTAAAGGACACTCCTGAGGGTTCCGTAAAAGACATCAATCCTATTTCTACCCCATTAATTCAGCCATTGATGGATTACTCTATTCAATACACCAAAACCAATAAGCTTATTACGGCTCTCTATATGGTAACGGACACCATGGAGAGTGATGAGCCGATACGTCTTAAGTTAAGGACTCTTGGCATAGAAGTTCTATCAGACTCTGCTTCTTTATCAAAAGGAACTTTGATTAATAACATAGATGAAAAAATTACTGTAATTTTGTCCTTTTTAAACATTACTCGAGATACAGGGATGATCTCTGAAATGAATTCAAGAATCCTAGCAAAAGAGTTTTTAGAACTGAAGCAATCAATACAAGAACATACAACAGGGAGCAATCTTTGGCTAGAAGAATTTTTACTTCGTCCTTCCGAAACTTCGAACAAAGAAGAACCTCGCTTATCCGCAGATTCTTCTGGAAGACAAGTAAATTCTAAGGGACAAATAAGTGTCATCCTTAATAAAGGACACCATGTGACTGTCAACAAATCTAGTATGAGAATCGGTGTCCAAAAGGGAGGTACTTTGTTAAAGGCCTTGAATAAAATAGGTATGTCCGATAAGAATTCAAGTGAAGGCTTTGAAATGTTAAAAAAGAAAAGACGTGCTGAGATTGTTTTAATAATAAAAGACAGAAAAAGCGGAGCCACCATAACAGACATAAGAAATAACGCTAAAGACGTGCTTGTTTCTTGTGGGGAAAAAACTCTCCAAAGAGAGCTCATATCCATGGTGTCCGATAATATACTCTATAGGACAGGTTCAAAGAGGTGGAGTCAGTATTTCTTAGTTTCTGAATAATTTTTTGCTGTATTGACAAAGTGCATAACATCTTAATTTTGCTCAATTTGTTTGCTTTTTAACTTAAATTATGTGACAATGGACAATGTGGTTAATTCTATTCTACCTGCCGATTAGGGTAAGAGTTGTTAAAATTCTAGAGTTATCCACATAATATATTGCTCTATTTTCTAGCTATATATTATAATACTTGAGTGTTTACAGAAACACGTTTGGTTGTGTTCTGTATTCGCAGAGTTGTATTTGTTTTCGTTCACGATTTCGTCGAAAAAATCTTGAAGGAGAACAAGCCCAGCAAAGGTCAAAAATTTGTATGGGTAAAAGAAAGATCATTGAAAATAAAATAAGTTAACGTTTTATTTTCAGTTTAGTTTAAATCTGTTCATTATTAAATTTGTCTGCTGCATTATAAATTATTATAAATTATAAGCAGATAAAAAATAATGATAGAAAAATACGCTTTTGGTTTTGTCGAAACTAATTAATGGCGTAAAAAAAATTATGAGTAAATTATTAAATTCAAAAATTCTTTTTGGTTTTGTGCTTGCGATAGCTTTGTTTGCAGGACAGTCTGCAGCAGCCGCTTACATGCACACCGAAACCTTGAAGCAAGGTATGAGCGGATCGCAGGTCCTTTCATTGCAGGAGGCTTTAAGTGTTAGCCCAATGACCGGATACTTCGGATCTCTCACGAAAGCCGCAGTTATGTCTTTCCAGGCATCCCGTGGTCTTACAGCGGATGGTGTAGTGGGTCCTATGACAGGCGTGGCATTATCATCTAGTGTTAGTGTTCCTTCTTATGGAGGCAGCTACCCAGCAGGTTGTAGTTCATACTCTGGTTACAGTTCAGTAACAGGCTTGCCATGTAGCGCGCCTGCTATGTCTTACCCAGCAGGTTGTACTTCCTCTATGGGTTACAGTTCAACGACTGGAGCAAAGTGTGATGGTTCATCATCAGCTTCTTACCCAGCAGGTTGTTCTTCAGCTTCTGGATACAGCCCTACGACTGGTATGTCATGTTCGGGCAGTTCTCCAACTCCGGCTCCTTCAGGTTCTTTGGCAGGAACAGATGGAACGATTGCTGATATGAACAGGCTTTCACAATACAATGCCGAAGAAGTTGGCGCTGGACAGAATGATATCAAAGTTCTTGGCTTTGAAATTGAAGCCTCAAAGGACGGAGACATTGGATTAAATTCAATGAAAATTCGTTTTGATTCAAATGGCAATGCTGCCGCTGACTCAGATCGTCTAGGAGATTACTTGGATTCAGTTACCATCTGGCAGGGATCAACGGAAATAGGTTCTGCGGATGTATCTGACTTTACCAAAGTAAGTACTGGTCTTTACACGAAAGTTATTACTTTTTCTGATTCTGTGGTACGCGCAGGTGAGATTGATAAATTCTATGTATCTGTAAATGCAGTATCGAATCTTGATTCAGGCGATATTGATTCCGATTCATGGACAATCGCGCTTGACAACGTTCGTTACGAAGATGGTGGAGGAGTTGTAACAACTGAAACAGCCGAAATTCCAGCAGATATGGACTGGGATGCGGCAGCTGATGGTATTTCTGTTACTTTTGCTAGCTTCTCAACGGCTTCTGACACAGAACTCAAGATCTCTACAAACAGCACTCCAGATGCGAAAGTTGTTAAAGTAAGCACTTCTGCTGACACGAATAATGTCACCCTTTTGAAGGGTAAGTTTATATTGGACGGCACATCTGATGTTTGGTTGGATGAGCTTCCTATCACTCTTACTTCCACGGGCGACAGCGTTGACGCATTAGCAAGCTCAGTTACCCTTACACTTGGTGATAAGACTTACACCGAGTCTCTAGGCGCAAACTGTACAACTTCTTGTGCATTGGGTACTGCAAATCCTGTAGTTACCTTTGACAATCTTGATTACGCTATTACTGCCGGTGATACTGTGTATTTCACAGTTAAGGCTGATATCAATGATCTAGAAAACACTGGTGTTACCGCGACCGACTTTGATGCAGGAGACACTCTTCTCGCATCTTTGACAGCGACAAATCGCGCCGCTATGGTTGTTGAGAACTCCGAAGGTGATTCGTTGACAGATGCCACAGAGAGGACTGGTTCTGCTACTGGTCTAGCTCAAGCATTTTATTCAACGGGAATCCAGGTTGCCCTTGTATCTGTAACAAACGGAGCTACTTCAATAGCTCAAGTTGAAAACCAAACCGACAATGCTACTTCTACCTTTATATTTGATGTTACCGCCTTTGGCGCCGACATCTATGTTGATGGTACAGTAACAGAAGACGGTGATGGCACATATGCTGATGGTCAAGGTGTTAACTACTACATCACTCGTGCAGATACGGGCGCTGATGCGGCTTCGTTGACTACCCCTGCAGCATCTTTGACATCAGACGCAGATGTCGGGTCTAACACGACCTTCTTGGTTGTAGATGGGACAAAAGAGCGCTTTACTTTCTCAGTCAACGTGGCTAATACATTGACTAATGATGCAGCTAACGACGCTCTTCTATTCCAGACAGCTATCACTTCTATAGGTTGGGATACAACTGCAATCGCGGCTACAACTAACGAATACACATTTGACTTAGGTACATACAAGAACACTCCAGTACTATTGGGTGAGCTTGATGCTGCTTAGTTGATTGTTGATTAATTAGTAATCTGGCTAATACGCCTTAAAAAGTATTCAAAAAACCACTCCGACGGGAGTGGTTTTTTGTTTACATTTTTGAATATTTGAGCTATAATGGCTATAATGATAAGTATTAAAAATAAATATCTTTAAATTATGTCACAAAATAAAGTAAAAATCTTAGTTGTTGTAGTGATTTTAGTTGTTGTTCTTACATTCGGATTGTTCAGCAAAAAGCTAGGACTTACCGAAGATGGTTATTCTATCGTATATCTGACGACGGGGGAGGTATATATAGGCAAATTAACGACTTTCCCCGATTTACAACTCAAAGATAGCTATATTTTACAGGTTACTAAAGATGAAAAAGATCCAAGCAAGAACAGTTTTAAACTTCAGCCCATAAAAGATGCTCTTTGGGCGCCAAAGAGTCTGTATCTCATAAAGGACAACCTTGCCTTTTACGGTTCGCTTAGTCCGGAAAGCGCTATAGCTAAAACTTTGGCGGAGCAAGGGAAATAGAAATCATCTCTCGACTTACATTCGGGATACTCAGTTTTTAAAGTTCACTTCGTGAATAAAAAACTGGGAGTTATCCCCATGTTTTGTGTTGTAATCAATATTAGTATTGTATAATAAATAATCGTGAGTACACTAGCGTGTCGAATACGCTCTTGTCATCTTTGATTATCTTTAAATGCATTGTAAGGTAATTAAAGAATATTATCAGAAACTATTATTACTAATAATTATTAAAATAAATGGAAAAAATATTTAAAGGTTTAGGTTTAGGTTTTATTGCTTTGGCTCTTATCATGGTCATAGGAGTTAATAAAGCACAGGCAGTTCTTACTTTCGGGACGACTTCAGCTTCAAGTAACGGTGTTTTTACACTTACAGGAAATGATGTTTCGGTTTGGAGTGTGGCTTCAGCCGCTGCCGCCGATGACCTTACCGTGAGTGTCACTGGTGCAACTGATTCTAGTTTGGTTCTCTCTTCAACTGGTACAGGAGCTGATGCGTTGCAAATCACAACCACAGCTGGTGGCTTGGACATTTCTGTTACAGGTACCGCTGCTGGTGAAGATTTAGATATCACTACCGTAGGTGCGGCAACAGAGATGAGACTTACTTCTGCTTCTGCCGAAGCTGACGCTATTGTTTTGAGTGCTTCAACTGCTGCCGGTGGTATCGATATCACATCTAATGCTGATGTTGACATTACCACTACTGGTGCTGCTGGTGAGGACATCTCCCTGGTTAACACTGGTGGTTCGATTATACTTAGTGCCACAGAATCTGCCGTTGATTCAATCTTGATTGAATCAACTCTTGGTGGTATTGACATCTTGGCTTCTGGCGCAACCGCCGAAGATATCGATGTCATTAATACAGGTGGTTCTATAAATATCAACGCTACCGAGGCGGTTGTTGACGCCATCGTCCTAAACGCTTCAGTTGCTCTTGGTGGTATCGACATCACATCTAACAATGATATCGACATTACTACTACTGGTGCTGCTGGTGAGGACATTTCCGTCATCAACACAGGTGGTTCGATCATACTTAATGCTACAGAATCGGCTACCGACGCTGTCGTCATTGAATCGACTGTTGGTGGTATTCAAATCTTGGCTTCTGGTGCTGCCGCTACTGAAGACATCTTGGTAACCGCTACTGGTTCCTCGATCTTGCTTAGTGCGACTGAAGATACGGCTAATGCTGTCTCGATTACTGCCACAACTGGTGGTGTAGTAATTGCAGCTGGTGAAGCTGCCGCTGCTGGTACTGCTGACTTTATCTCGTTTGTTTCTGAATCCCTCTTTGACAACACAGCTAACGTATCGTTTACCTCTCAGGTCTTTACGTCAGCTGGCGCTGGCAACTTGACGCCGACGAGCACATTCGTTGTGGCTGACAACACCGGTGCTGAGGCTGCTCTGACTCTGATTGAGACAGGCGCTGTTGATGGTCAGCTGTTAATCATCGTTATGGATGTTACTACAGCTGCTGCCTATACCATTGCTGATACTGATGGTACGGCTAACACCTCTGCTGCTTTGACTCTTGGTGCTGGTGACAGTGTAGTCTTCATCTACGACATTGTCGCAGCTGAATGGGTACAGTTGACTACATCCAACAACTAACTTTCATAGAGGAGCTTGATTTGTTAATCAGGCTCCTCTAGGTTTCTTTATGATGAATCGCAAATGGGCAATAATTAGTTTAGTTTTAGCAACGGTCATCATAGGATCACTCATAGTTCTTTGGCAAAAAGAAAAGACAATAGAATTTAAGGATGAGATGTACGGCATAAGTTTTTCCATCTCTGATGGTTACGAGAAGGTAACACGCGAAGATAAACAGCCTTCTCAAGCCAACAAGAAATTGGTGGCGCACTTTGTCCGGACTGATCCTTCGGCTCTAATCACTGTTCGATACGAGACAGGTCTCCGTAAAGTCAGAAGTTTCACTGGGAGAAGTTCGATTGAGCACTTTATGACAGATATCTCGCAGTTTTTTCCGGTTAAGTATGATGGTTATCAATTTGGAACGCTGGAAAAACACGAGGTTGAAGGTCAAGAATTCGTCGAACACATCTTTAGTTATAAGGACAAAGATGACACAGTCAAAGTTAGGTTGTTGATTTATCCTTATTTGGATGACGCGGGTTATTACTTGATGATCCAAAGCAAAGAAGCTGACTTCGACAAAGTTGCCAAAGATCTTAGCGTGCTTAGAGATAGCGTGAAGTTAATAGGTTCTAAAAAATAATAAGAAATGATTATCTTGAAAAATCTACAGAAAATTATTCGTAACAGGTCGGTTCTGTAGTTAGTAAAAAATTAAAACAAAATGATTAAAAAATTAAAAATTGGTATTTTCTTGGTCGCGTTATCTCTGGTAGCAGTTGCAGGAGTAAAGAATGCGAACGCGCAAGCTTTGGTTTATAGCGCTGATACTAATGTGACTGTTAACGGTAGCGATTATGTTATCAAATCTGGTTCAGCAGCTACATCAGTGGTTATAAATGCGACTACTCTAGTGGCATTGATTCCAGCTGCAAGTACATTTACTCTTGAGTCTAATGCTGGTTTCACACTTACAAATACTGATGACGCAGCTACGCCTGTGGTGACGGCACAAACTTGCGCGAGTGGTATCAGTACTGTCGCTTATACAGGAACAGGGGCTACAGTTACTTTTACTCCAACTACCGTCAAAGCGTGTGGAAGTAGTGGCGGAGGAGGTGGCGGAAGTTCATCTTCTGTACCTGCTGCACCAGTGACTCCTGTTACACCAGCAGTGCCTGCTGTATCTTGTCTTCCAGGTCAAATGTTTAACACGATGACTGGACAGAAATGTACCACAGTAACTTCTGCGGTAGTATGTTCGTCTGGACAAATATTTAGTCCGACAACTGGCGAGAAATGTGACACATTTGTTTCTACGCCTTCTTCTCCTTATGTACCTTTTTACACACCAAGCACACCTTCCGGGGCCGGTTATGCCTTTGGAAATACCTTGGTTAAACAAGGAATCAAAGGCGGAGCTTGTAAGGCTTGGCAAATGTTCTTGAATGACAAAGCAAATGCCGGTTTGGCTGCCGATGGAGCCTGTGGAAAGCTAACTATGGCTGCAGCCCGTGCTTGGCAAGCATCTATGGGTCTTAAAGCTGATGGGCTTTTAGGCGCAATGAGTCGCGCTAAAGCAATGATGCAATAGCGAATTTTCTACGGAGCATATTGTTTCGTAAGAATCAAAAAACCACTTTCTTCGTGAGATTCTCAGGCCGTTCGGCTCTGAGAGCCTCAGACTCGAAGAGGTGGTTTTTGATTTGCGTTATGTGAGATTGTATGGTTCAATTCTCTACAGCTTGCTCTCGCCTTTCTCGGACTTCTTTAGGTTTTTTTCTCATCTCCAAAAATATCGGCAGGACTGAAAGTAAAACAATCGTTATGACAATAGGCAGGAGATAATTTTGCATATTCGGCACAGAAACCCCGACGAAATATCCTAGTAGAGTCATTCCTATAGCCCAAAGTGTGGCGCCTATTATATTGTAACGGATGAATTTGCCGTAATGCATTCCCGCGACTCCCGCCAATATGGGAACGAAGGTGCGAACTATCGGTATGAATCTACCCAATACCACAGCCCTCGCCCCGTATTTGTCATAGAATTTTTTTGTTTGTTCCAGGTGTTTCTTCTTAAATAATAGAGAGTCTTCTTTTTTGAAAATCTTCGGACCGATTTTTGAACCGAACCAATACCCCGCGCTGTCTCCCAATATGGCCGCTGTCCCTAGTGTGATAACGAGCGTATATATATTGAAAAATCCTTGAGACGCCAAAAGTCCAGCGGTGAAGAGCATACTTCCTCCCGGAAGAAAGAAACCAAAAAATACTCCCGACTCGGCGAATACGATAGAGAACAATCCTACATAACCGACAGTTTTTACCAACTCTGCAATATCTACGTTGAAAAATTCCATATAGTTTTACAATTATACTACTTAATCATAAACTTGCGAATCCGTGTATCTATGCTATACCCCGTAGTAGAATTTTGAAAAAATTTCACTACAGGGTATACTCAAAGATAATGGCAAAACATTTTTTGAAGACATTGATTACCTTTGCGGCGATGATCGCCATAGGACTTCTTGGGATATTTTTAGTGAGTCATTTTGACAATTAGTGTGGTTGTGATAGGATACATGTACCGCAAAGAAGGTAGGCACAGTTTGGTAAGTCCTGCCCAGTGGGTCGATATCTATTTTCACCGATGGGTGAATATAGGGAAGTACTTGCGGCGAAAGCCGTTTTTTTGTTTTCAAGTAAAAAATTATGTTAAAAAAATCAAAAAAAGAGGAAATAATAAAAGATTTAAGCAAATCCATAAAAGAAGCTCCCTCAGTCGTGTTTGTAAATTTTCATGGAATGAAAGTTTCAGACGAAACGATTCTGCGAAGAGACTTACGAAACCAAGGAGTAGCTTACAAGGTTTCCAGGAAGACGCTCTTAAAGAGAGTTCTAGACGGCGTGGCTTCTGGTACATTGCCTGAGCTTTCTGGTGAGGTGGCTATAGCTTACAGTAAGGATGCTGTGGCTCCGGCTCGTGAGGTTTTCAATTTTCAGAAAGCTCACAAAAGCACACTCAGCATCTTGGGTGGTATTTTTGAAGGGAAGTTTGTAGACGGGGCGTACATGACGGAGATAGCGACTATTCCTACAAGGGAAGTGTTGCTCTCAAAAATTGCGTTTTTGCTCAAATCTCCATTGCAGCGTCTGGCTATAGCGGTGAACGAAGTGGCGAATAAAAGATAATGTTTTTAAATATCAAATTTTCTACGGTACGGATTTTTTGAAGCTTAAAAAATCCTGAAATGCTCGGCTCGTCAGCCTTGCAACCCCTGCGAAAATTTATATTTAAGAACATTAAAGATTATAAATTAACAAAATTAAAATTATGTCAAAATTTGATGCATTTATGAAAGATCTTGAGAGCGCTTCAGTCTTAGAGTTGAACGAGCTAGTCAAGGCGATAGAAGAAAAGTTTGAAGTTTCAGCGGCGGCTGTTGCGGCAGTGGGTCCTGTGGCTCTAGCAGCTGAAGCAGTGGAAGAAAAAGATTCCTTCACTGTAGTCTTGGTTTCCGCTGGCGAGCAGAAGATAGCTGTAATGAAAGTAGTGAAAGAGGCACTTGGTCTCGGTCTTAAGGAAGCGAAAGATTTAGTGGATGCCGCTCCTTCTACCCTGAAAGAGGGCATGAAAAAAGCAGAAGCTGAAGATATAAAGAAGAAAATAGAAACAGCTGGAGGTAAGGTCGAGCTCAAGTAATCTTGAGCGAAATACTGAGCGAAGCGAATGCATAAAGAATAAAATACTCGACTTTTTGTTGTTTTTCTTATAGAAGCGGTGTAATATGTAGCGGTATGGAAATTCTAGGCAAAATATTCGGCAGTCCCGCTAGGGTGAAAATAATGCGACTTTTTTTACTGAATCCCCAAAAATGGTTTAGTAAAAAAGATATCGTGAAAAGAAGTCGTATCAATTCCGGTATCACGGGCCGGGAGATAAAGCTCTTGCATTCCATTTTCTTTATTAAAAGACATGCTACTCTGTGGTCTTTTAATCCTTCCTTTAAGTATGGAACGGAGTTAGATCGGCTTCTGATAAGTTCTGACACCCTAGATAAGAGAACCATCGCGGAGGGTTTTAAAAAAGTAGGTAGAGTAAAACTTTTATTACTCTCTGGTATTTTCATTAAACACAAGGATTCCGCAGTTGATTTGCTGATAGTCGGGGATAAGATGAAAAAGAGCAAAATAGAAGAAGAGATAAAAAAACTCGAAGCTGAAATAGGTACAGAGCTCGTATATGCTGTTTTCAATACCGCAGATTTCATTTACAGATTAAATATGTATGACAAGCTAGTGCGGGATATTCTGTATTTCCCCCACGAAGTGTTGCTACAGTCCAAAGAGTTATCCACACAGGCTTTAAAAAAGGTCTGAAAGTTGATATAATTAAGCTATTAGATTTTTATAGGGTCGAACTTATAAAATTATTATTTATTTGTGTCAAATTTTTACTATGAGTAACATTTGGATGACTTGGGGGGATGTTTTTAACGCATCGCTTCAGAATTTGTGGTGGGGATTTATTCAATTCACTCCGAAACTTATCTTAGCAATCATTTTTTTCGTTATCGGTTGGGCGTTGGGCTCTCTGGTCTCTAAGGCCTTCGAGCATGTTTTCAGCGCTTTGAAAATCGACAACCTTTTTCATTCTATCGGAGTAGATGGTTTCTTTAAGAAGGCAGGGATGAATTTAAATTCAGGTTATTTTGTCGGACAAGTCTTAAAGTGGTTTGTGATTATAGTTTTTCTTTTGCCTTCGCTTAATTTGATCGGGTTGGATTACGTGGCATATTTCTTGAAAGATGACGTGCTTGGGTTCTTGCCTAGGGTGTTAGTCGCCGCATTTGTATTGATTATTGCTACGATTGTAGCCGATTTTCTTTCAAAGACGGTTATGGCTGGCTCTCGAGCGATGAATCTAAAATCAACCAATATGCTTGGTTCTCTCGTTAAATACACTGTCTGGGTATTTGCTTTCATCATAGCGTTAGGCCAGCTCGGAGTGGCTGAGGGTTATATGAATACACTCTTTGCCGGAATAGTGGGAATGCTCGCGCTTGGCGGCGCTCTTGCTTTCGGCTTGGGTAGCAAAGACGCAGCCGGACGCTTGCTTTCCAGGATAGGGGAAGAAATGTCGGATAGGGGATAAACATTTATTTACAAATTTTAGCCTATAATAGAAATATGCCGTTTGACACATTACCTGGGGAAAGTCATGAGGGTCGACATAAACGTGAACAAAAAGAATACGTAGCGGCTCGAACGTTTGAGAAGCAAAAAGAGAAAATGGAGCTTGATACGCTGAGAAAGAGGTTGGGGAAGTCTGATTCTAGGAGAGGACTCAGTAATGCTGTTAAGGAAGATCTCAGAGACGGAAAGGCAAGGGGAAATCCAAAATTTGCGGCAGAAACGGAAGACGCCTTGGAGGCTTATGAAAAAGGGAAACATTTAGAAGAGCAACTATCTGGTCGGAGAGCGATTGCGAACAGAGCAGCAAGAAATTCAATGAACAGGGGAACAGTTGGAGCCAAAAAAATGCGCGAATTTGTTGAAAGCAGGAATCCGCCATTCGACAGGTATCATGCGGTGGGTCAGGCGGAAAATCAAGGGATTTTGAGAAACTTTTTAAACAAAATTAATGGTACAGCAATCCCCAAAAATAAATATCCGGATGTTGAATCTACTACTGTTTCAGGAGAACCAGAAAAGTCAAAGAAGGGTAGAAGAAAATGGTTTTGGGAAGCATAAGGAAAGGTAAAGGGGGGAGATAGCTGTATTTCCAAGGTATTGAACCATAAAGAAAAATTTGCGTTCAAAAATGGCAAGTGGTAAAATTCTCAAATCATTTATTATTAATCTAAATAAACAATTTTATGTTGAAAGATAATACAATAGAACAAGATTTTCGTTTGGCTAAAGATGGAGGGGGGAAGGGACCAAAACCGGAGGAAAAGAAAGTTAAGGTAATCCCTGAAGGAAAACGTGGGCGAGATAAACCTAAGTATGATATTGATAGTTCTAAAGACTATGCCGAAAAATATGGTGGTAAGTCCAGAAAACCTGGCGGTGAGCGACAAGATGGCAAAAGAGGAGGCCCTGGTGATCCTGAAAATATGTAATTAAAAATTCCTCATATAGGACAGCAGTAAATAAAAAACCCCTAGCATTAGCTAGGGGTTTTTTATTTACTTGTCAGGGAAGAAAAAAAGTTGTAGAATGCTCGCATGATGAAAATAAGTAAAAGTTTTTTGCCAGTCATTATCATTATTCTTATAATTTTAGCTGTTTTTGGCATCAAATATTTTGGCGATGATAAAAATGTCGAGGAAGAAGAACTTGCCCTTATGGATTGTGATGTAGATAAGGACAAGAGGACTAATATAATAAAAGCATTGGATGCAGGTTGGCCGGAGTTTGAAAAAAGTATTGAAAGTCGCCCTGTGCTCGGCGCCACCACTTGGAATAATCCGCATCAATATCAATTTATAGGGAACAACAAAATGATCGCTAGTTTTGAAGACGGACACGTGGCGCTGGCTGCTATAGTCGGATACGAGTGTGATGAGGGGATTGCCCAAGACTTCTCAGTTGCCGAAACTTCCGATGAGTTTCCGTTTTACGCCGTAAAATGGAACAGTCTATACGACAAATATGGCGATAAAAATTACGGCTTTTACTCATACACACGTAGCATTTCCATGGGAGGAAAATTGGTAGAGTTTGAGGACTGGACCGAGGTTCCCCAGAATATATTTATCTACAGTTCAAAGGGGTATTAAGCTATAAAGCGAAATTAAACTAAACGAAAAAAGATGTCCACAAATCTGTACGGTTGACATCTTTTTTCGTTCTGATATACTCCTTTAATCAGTATGAATATTGTAGAAAACAGTTTAAGAAGGCGGCATAATTAGCAGACTTTCTTTTTGTCTGTATGCCGCCCTAAAGGCGGTTTTTTCTTTCCCAGAATGGCTCGAATATTGACAACTTAAATCCTGTCCTGACGTGTTGAGGGTCTTTTTTGTTGGAGACAGGAAAAAGCTCAGAAGATATTTAAGTAGCAAGCGGTTGCGAAAGAGTATTCTGTTAATGAGCCTATAAT
>CAYIEM010000003.1:0-51381 GCA_964362545.1 uncultured Candidatus Saccharibacteria bacterium | reverse complement strand
TTATAAAAAAGAGCGTGCTTAGTAACTCCATATCTTTTCCTTTGGGGCGCAACTTTATGATTCGTAGGGTTGCGGAGGGTCTCAATACCACTCTAAACGAAGCTCGATCTTTTTTATCGCTCTATAAAGATGGACATGCGTTGAAATCAGTAGAGAAAAAGCTAGAGCCGATTATAACTGATCTAAAAAAGGAATGGCTCAACGAATTCCAGCGATCCTTGGTAAACATATCAGAAGATATTTCGGTCCCCGCTACCATTTTTATAACGGTAGACCAAGACCTAGCTGACTTTTTCTCAGAAATTATCAAGACAGAGCAGTTTAATCAATACACCTTGGCTGAATCGGAATTCAGAATTATCTTTTTGGACACAAAAACTCTCCACGGCGTTACATCTTTCGGGGACAATGTAGACCGTGACCCGTTTGTCATCATCGAGTCTATTTATATTAATCGTTTTATTTGTTAAAATAAAATTTATGTCAAGACAATTTCTACAAGATATGGTAAAGGCAAAAAGGTCTAGAGACGCGTACAGGCCTGTGTTTGTAAAAGAAAGAACAGAAAGTAAAGAAATCTATAATGTGGAAGGACAAAGCAAAGATAGATCGAAATACAGGATTTATCTTGTTGCTTTGATATCTATCGTGTTCCTTCTTTTTGCCCTATCTTTTCTATTCTCTGGAGCGAAGATTATCCTGGTTCCAAAGGTAAGGGATATACCCGTAAAAGAAAATTTATCCGCCACCAAAGACGGAAATTTACCCGGTTTGTCTTTTGATTTGGTAGTAATATCTGGAGAAGAAAGTAAAACAATTGAGGGCGGTGAAATGAAGGAAGTTTCTATAGTTGCTAGTGGAAGTGTCGTTATTTATAATAGTTACAGTTCGTCTTCTCAGAATTTAGATGTAGACACGAGACTCGAAGGATCAAATGGTAAAATTTACAAAACGAACAAAAAAATAACTATACCTGGAATGACAAAAGATGGCAAGCCGGGAAGCGCGGAGGTCGGCATATATGGGGGAGTGGCAGGACCGGAGTACAACAGTACTCCTCTCGATTTTAAGATTATTGGTTTTAAAGGTACTCCTAAATATGCTAAGTTTTATGCTAGATCAAAGGGTGAAATAGTTGGTGGATTTAAAGGAATGTCTCCTTCTGTCTCTTCGCTCGATAAAGCGAGTGCAACGAGCGAGTTGGGGGTGATACTAAGGGCTAAGCTTCAAAAGAAAGTAGCGGATCAGATTCCAGGCGGGTTCGTTTTATTTAAAGATGCGATATTTCTAGATATTAAAGATGAAGACGTGAGTTTTACTCTCAATAAAGATGACACGATGTTGGTCAGCATTAAAGGATCGGTTTACGGGTTTCTCTTTGATGAAGAAAAATTAACAAAAAAAATAGCAGAAGACATAATAGACCAATATGATGGAAGTGAAGTTTATATGCCCAACATAAGAGACTTGGTTTTCTCTCTCTCCGACAGAGGAAGTCCCTCTTTCGCAGATGTGAGGAGTATCAGCTTCACTCTTTCTGGCACTCCTAAGATTATCTGGAAAGTTGATGAGGGTAAATTTGTTGCTGATATTTTAGGTAAAAAAAAGAAAGATTTCAATGAAATTCTATCAAAACATCCTAACATTGATTCTGCGGAATTAGTCCTTCGTCCTTTCTGGAAAACCTATTTTCCAGAAGAAGGCGAGAGCATAGAGGTAATTGTCAATTATCCAGAATAAGTTATTAACAAGTTGATAACATAAAAATTACCTAACTCTACCGGTCGGAAAAGTTAGGTAATTTGCGAATCTACGCTATAGCGTAGATGTAAAAATGAAAAGCAAAATAAAATCTTGTCAAAATTGTAAAAATGATTTTGCCATAGAACCTGAAGAGAGTTTGAGACTTCTTATGCTCCAGACCGTCCGGAAATAGTCTACTGCGAGAAATGTTACCAACAAGAAGTATATTAACATTTATATATTGACCTAATGGTTATAATTTAGTATTATTACTAGACTTAATGAGCGACCAAAAAAACGAAAAAATTTTAACGGCAAGAGGTGTTGTCACCGAATCATTGCCTTCTACTTTGTTTAGAGTAAGAATAGAAGACAAGACAGAAAACGAAAAAGAAATTTTAGCTTACTTAGGAGGCAAGATGCGCATGCATCGGATTAAAGTTTTAATAGGAGACAGTGTCGAAGTGGTACTCGACCCTTATGGTGGAAAGGGAAGGATAATAAAAAGGTTGTAATTTTTTTAAGAATGGTGTATAGTATTATTTACGGTTTATAAAAGGGCATAAACATTGAAAATATAAGGGTTTTCCCTTTGTTTTTGTCTTATGTTTAATAATGCTTGTTGTTGCTTTAGTGTCGTTTGTTTTTTTATGCGAATCAGGTCAACTGTAAAAAAAATATGTGATAATTGTAAAATGGTAAAACGCGCCAGGCATTTGCACGTCGTTTGTTCTAACCCTAAACACAAGCAGAAACAATAGTTTACTATGAGAATTTTTGGAATAACAGTACCAGATGAAAAAAGGCTTGAGATTGGATTGACCATTCTTTATGGTATTGGTATTTCGACTGCCCGCAAAATTTTAAAACAGGTAAACATTGATGTGGGAAAAAAGGCCAAAGATTTAACACCAGATGAAGAAAATAAAATTCGTACAATCATCGAAGGAATGAAAATTGAGGGAAACTTAAAAAGAGAGATTTCCGCAAATATTAAAAGATTGAAAGATATTAAAACATACAGAGGTATAAGACATATCAAGAGATTGCCTGTAAGAGGTCAGCGTACTAAGAGCAATTCGAGGACTATCAGAGGCAATGTAAGGAAAACAATGGCTTCCGGTAAAAGAAAAGAAAGTAAGACATAATATTTTAAAATGGGAAAGACGAAAATTACAACTAAAGAGGAAGAAGTTTCGAAAGGAACGACAGCGACAAAACCAGCTTCTTCGTCTTTGAGCGATGGTGTTTTGCAGAAGGAGGCAGTTACGAAAGTACCTAAAAAGAAGGTGGTGTCCGGGATTTTGTATGTTGAAGCTACCTTCAATAATACCAAAGTTCTTTTTGGAGACAAATTGGGTAACACATTGTTTTGGTCAAGCGCTGGAGCGCTCGGTTTTAGAGGAGCGAAGAAAGGCACTCCCTTTGCGGCTTCCAAAGTAGGCGATTTGATCGGAGACAAGGCAGTCACACTTGGTGTCAAAGATTCGGGCGTAGTGGTGCGAGGCGTTGGTTCTGGACGCGAACCAGCCATAAGGGCTTTCATGGCTCACGGAATAGAAATAACTTCCATAAAAGACGCAACACCAGTGCCTCATAACGGACCAAAAGCTAAAAAGCCTCGAAGAGTATAAAAAGCTAAAAATAGTTAATTACAAATTGTAAATTCTAAAAATGATAAGCAAACCAAAATTTAAAATAGGAAGAAGATTAGGAGCTGGGGTGTACGACAAGTGCCAGACTCCCAAATTTTCTTCTTCATCCGGTAAGTTTGCGGGTCCTATGGCGCGTCGCCCGAAGGCTCTCACGGAATATGGCATACAACTTATCGAAAAACAAAAAATCCGTTTCTCTTACGGTATTACAGAACGCCAACTCGGGAATTACGTCAAGAAAGCATCTCATATAAAGGGGGCAGGTACGGCAGAGAAATTCTACGAGGAGCTCGAATTTCGTCTCGACAATGTGGTCTATAGGATGGGTCTTGCTCGAAGCAGAAGAGCCGCAAGACAGATGGTTTCCCACGGTCATTTCATTGTAAATAATAATAAAATTACTGTTCCTTCTTACGAGGTAAAACAGGGAGATGTTATAAAAGTACGAGAAGGTTCTAAGATCAAGAAGATTTTTGAAAATTTGGCCGAAAAAACTAAAGATTACAATCCTCCGCCTTGGGTGACATTTGATGTGAATAAAATGGAAGGACTTATTTTATCCAAACCAAAGAACATAGAGACCTTCCTTGATTTGAACGCTGTGCTTGAGTTTTATAGCCGTTAATTTAGAGTCATAAGCCCGGGTCCGCTTTAGGCGGAAATTATTAGATTAAAAAACAAGATTATAAAAAAATGCCTGAATATAAAATAGTTATACCTTCTAAACCTAGAATTGTTTTAGAAGAAGATAATAAGGGAGTGTTTGAGATAGACGGATTATATCCCGGATATGGCCACACCCTAGGCAACAGTCTAAGGAGGATTATTCTCTCTTCGCTTCCAGGCGCTAGCGTTACTTCTATCAAGATAGACGGGGTTTCTCATGAATTTCAGACTATGGATGGCATAAAAGAAGACGTGATAGTTATGATTTTAAATTTGAAAAAAGTTCGTTACAAAATGATCTCAGATGAACCACAAATGGTGACAATTTCCATCAAGGGTCCCAAAGAAGTGAGAGCTATGGATGTAAAAACAGGCGGACAGGTGGAGATCTTAAATCCAGAATTGCATATCGTTGAGGTTACCGGCAAAGTTAATTTAAATATTGAAATGAAGGTTGAAAAGGGTTTGGGTTTTGTTCCGAAGGAGACTTTGCAGAAAGAAAAAGTTGACATCGGCACTATCGCTGTCGATGGGATCTTCACTCCGATCCGTCGCGTGTCTTATGAGGTTGAAAATATGCGCGTTGGCGATAATACGAATTATAATCGCTTAAGAATGTCTATCGAGACAGACGGCACCCTTACTCCACGCGATGCATTTTTGAAATCTATCGAGATAATGATTCTTCAACTTAAGGCTGTTATTGATTTCAAAGAACCAGAAGAAGTAATAAAGAAAGAAGATAAAAAATCAGCTCGTGGCGCTATGGCTGATGCCGAAGAAGTGGGAGAAAATAAAAAGACCGATGATTTCACAGATGTTTTGAAAACTCGCACCGACGGACTGGATCTATCTACGAGAACGCTAAACGCACTTACCGCTGCAAACATTCGAACACTAGGAGGCCTCGCAAGAAAAAAGAGGGAAGATTTGTTAGAGATTGAAGGTATAGGAGAGAAAGGGATCAGTGAAATTAAGAAAGTGCTCAGCAAGTTCGGTCTTAATTTAAAAGAGTAATACGCGCTTGAAAAAGTAATTTAAATATATGCGACACCACAATACTAAAAGAAAATTCGGGAGGGACAAGAATCAGAGGAAGGCCTTATTGAGTTCTCTAGCGCTCAATTTGATTGTGCGGAATAAAATAAAAACAACCATGCCTAAAGCGAAGGAATTGCGTCCTTTTATCGAGAAACTCGTGACGAAGGCAAAAGGTGGCGATATGGCTACACGCAGAACAATTATTTCTAAACTTTCAAATCGTAGTAAGGAAGTGAAGAAACTCTTTGAAGTGATTGCTCCAAAATATAAAGATAAAAACGGCGGTTATACGAGGATTTTAAAGTTAGGAATCAGAAAGGCTGATGGAGTTCTCATGGCCCAAATAGAATTTATATGAAAAACATTAAAAAAATAGAAGAAAAAACAATTGACGCCGAGGGAAGAACATTAGGCCGAGTTGCCAGTGAGGTGGCGACTTATCTTATGGGCAAGACCAGGCCCTCTTACGAAAGACATATATACTCAGGATTAAACGTGAAAGTTGTAAATGCTTCAAAACTCAAAATCACTGCAAAGAAACTAGAGGAAATAAGCCACACCAGATACTCAGGGTCTCGAGGCGGACTCCGTGTTTTAAAAGGCACTGAAACAGCCGAAAAGAAAGGTTTGAAGGAACTAATAAAACTTGCTATTTTTCATATGCTTCCAGGAAACAAGTTGAGGAGAACGATGATGAAAAATTTAAATATAGAAGATTAATAGTTAATATTTAACATGGATAAAAAAGTAACTAAAGAAGATTCGAGGTATATTGAGGCAATAGGCAGAAGAAAAACTTCTACTGCTAGAGTGCGTATCTGGCAAGCTGCAAAATCAAGTTTCATTGTAAATGGAAAAGACTTTAAAGATTATTTTAAAACAGAAGAGACTCGTCGTCTGGTTTCTGACGCGATAATAAAAGGAATTGATAATAAAGAAAAAATAGAGCATAAATGGAAAGTCGAGGCAAAAGTATCTGGTGGGGGAAGTCATTCACAAGCTGAAGCTATACGCCATGGTCTTGCTCGAGCGTTAGTTTCTTTTGACGGGGAATTACGTTCGAAACTAAAAACCCTGGGTTATTTGAAACGTGATCCTAGAGCCAAGGAGCGCAGAAAATTCGGATTAAAGAAAGCAAGAAAAGCTCCACAGTGGAGTAAACGCTAGCATAAAAAAATCCTCTTTAAAAGAGGATTTTTTTATGCTAAAATACGTCTATGGATGAAGAAGAAAAAAAAGAAGATGACACTGCGTCTGAACCTGAAGACTCAGAGGTTGTTGAATCCCTCGAAGATACTCGAGATGATTCTGTTGAATTATTTGAATTTAATGAAGATGGAGAGGAAGACCTGAAAAAGACTCTCAAGAAACTCAGGGCTGATTTAAAACGCTGTATTGCCGAAAAAGAGGAGTACTTAAATGGTTGGCAAAAGGAGCGTGCAGATTTTGTCAATTACAAAAAACAAGAAGATGACAGAAGAGCCAACTTATCGGAATCGATGCGAGAGCACATACTTACTAGGTTTTTAACGGTACTTGATAGTTTTAATATGGCTTTTTCCAATAAAGACACATGGAACAAGGTGGATGAAAATTGGCGCAAAGGAGTTGAATATATTTATACTCAACTCAGTGCTATTTTTGAGGAATATGGAGTGAAAGAAATAGGAAAAGTTGGCGAGGATTTCGATCCGAACATTCATCAATCCATAGAGATGACCCCGACTGACAAAATCAAAGAAAACCATAAAGTCTCTGATGTAATTCAAAAGGGATACAAGCTGGGGCACAATGTTCTTCGAGCGGCCCGAGTCAATGTTTTTGAATACAATGGACCCACAGAAGCAAAATAAAACTTGCGAACATTGTAAAAAAGAATTCAGTATAACTGAGGGGGAGTTGTCTTTGTATAAAAAGGTTGAGATTGAATTGCCAACAATTTGCCGTGACTGTCGTATCAAACTCCACTTGTCTTTTTGGATGTTTGGCAAGTTTCGCAAAGGCAAATCTGATCTATCGGGGGAGAGTTTAATTACAGTCTTGCCAGAAAAAAATAGATACCCGATATATACCCTTTCTGAATGGCACAGTGACAAATGGGATGCAATGAATTTTGGCATGGACTATAACCCTGAATTGCCTTTTTTTAAACAACTACAAACTCTCCAAGAGAAAATTCCTCACCCACATCAAAATGGCAGTAAAAATACAGGATGTGATTGGTGCGATGATGTCTGGAATTCTAAAAACTGTTACCTCTCTCGTTCTATGGAAGAATGCGAGGATTTATATTATTCGTATAGAAACATAAGGGTCAAGAATTCTATAGACGTGACAATTTGTTTCAATTGTGAAAAATGTTACGACTGCTCGGATTGTCACCACTCCTACAAACTTTTTTACTCCCAACATTCTCGGGATTGCATAGACTCCTATTTTTTATATGATTGTCGCAACTGCCAAAATTGCTTTATGTCCTGGAACTTGCGAGGGAAATCTTACTGCATAGAAAATGTTGAGTATGGGAGAGAAGAATATCAAGAAAAATTAAAGTCATTTGATCTGGGGTCATACCCTTCTATTCAGGTTCATAAAAAATGCTTTGAAGAAATAGCCCAAAAAGAAGTAGTGCATAGGGAAAATTTTAATCTAAAAGCATATAACGCCAGTGGCAATTATCTGATAAACGTAAAAGATTGCCACAACTGCAACACCATCAACGATTCCGAAGATTGTTTTAACTGTATTAGAGCCATGCGCGAAAAATCAACTATTGACGCCAATGGTTGCTGGTATTCTGAATTGATAGGGAACTGCGCTGATTGTGTTAATTCTTTTGCTCTTAAATACTCAGTTTGGTCTTCCTCGCGATATTCGGAATATTTAGACTTATGCCTTGAGTGCGAATATTGTTTTGGTTGCGTGGGTCTAAAGAAAAAGAAATATTGCATTTTAGATAAACAGTATACAAAGGAAGAATATGAGGACCTAAAAAGTGAAATTATTTCTGGTATGAGAAAAAGAGGAGAGTACGGGCAATTTCTGCCGTATGCTATGAGCGCTGGACCCTTTAACTTTTCCACTGGTTTTCCGTACTTTTCGGAGACCAAAAAAGAAGATATTTTAAGACTTGGTGGTTATTGGGAAGATATAGATGAAGGCAACATAGAGGGAATGCTTGCCAGTGAATTGCCTGATGATATAAAAGATGTTTCTAACGATATCACAACAAAAGCTCTTATTTGTCCGGAGACTGGCTGGCGTTTTAATATAGCCCAAAACGAGCTTTCTTTTTATAGGGAAAATAATATTCCTCTACCGCGCAAGCATTTTGATGTTCGCACAAAAGGTCGCTTGAAGTACCTCACTGTTTTGCAATCATATTCATATGTTTGTTTTTACTGTAAGAAAAATATAGAAGCTTACTATCTTCCCGAATGGAATTATCAAAAAATAGCCTGTGAGGAATGTTACAAACAAAACATAGCCTGAACTTAATCTACGTCATGGCGTAGATTGGATGTACTGATTTAAATCATGATTTAAATACTGATATGAATAAAGGTATAGAAAATCGAATATGTCAGAATTGTAAAAAAGATTTCACCATCGAGCCGGAGGATTTTAAGTTTTATGAAAAAATGAAAGTGCCTCCGCCGACGCTTTGTCCGGAATGTCGCTACATACGTAGGCTTTTGGATCGCAACGAGTATAATCTTTATAAAAGAAAATGTGATGCGACCGGCGGGGATGTAATTTCTATTTACAGAGATGACGTTTTATTCCCAGTATACAAACAGGAATATTGGAAATCGGATAAATTTGATGCCACGGAATATGGAAGAGATTTTGATTTGTCACGACCATTTTTTGAACAATTTGAAGAACTTCGTTCCGTGGTTCCCCACATCGCTATGGTTAATTCGAACAGTATTAATAGTGAATACACTAACCAATCACAAGACAATAAGGATTGCTATATGCTAGTTACCAGTGGGAATTGTGAGAAATGTATGTACGGAAGTTGGCATGAAAGTAGTTTTTTCTGTTCTGATTGCTACATGGTACAAAAAAGTGAATATTGTTATGAATGTATAAACCTAACGAAGTGTTCTCATTGTGCCTGGTCTCAAGATTGCTCTGACTGTGTGAATATGTATTTTAGTAACGATTGCAAAGGATGCACTGATTGTTTCGGGTGCGTGAGTATAAGAAACAAAAGTAATTATTGGTTTAATAAACAATTAACGAAGGAAGAATATAAGAAAAAATTTAACTCGTTTATATGGGATAGACAATCCATTCATGATGCAAAAAAGAAATCTGGGCTTATTAGACTAAAATTTCCCTTTAAGTATTACCACGGTTCACGCGCAGAAAATTCTACGGGTGATTATATGGAAAACATGGAACGTTCCCGTTTATTATTTAATTGCCGAGACCATAAAGATACTGCGTATATGCAAGATGCTTGGTTGCAGACCGAAGATTGTAGAGATTGTACAGAAATCGATAAAGGTCAGCTCTCGTATGAAATTCAAGGTGTGGATTCTCCATATAAAACTATTGTGGCAAGAAGTTGCACGAGCACCATCACAAATTCTTGTTATTGCGATATGTGCTTTGGTGTTCAGGACTGTTTTGGATGCTTCGGCCTTAAACAAAAACAATACTGTATTTTAAACAAACAGTACATTAAAGAAGAATATGTCAAGTTAAAGGAAAAAATTATTGAGCATATGAGAAAGACAAAAGAATGGGGTGAATATTTTCCCGTGAGATTTTCTCCATTTGCTTACAACGAATCGATGGCAATGGATTATTTTCCACTTACAAGGGAAGAAGTTACACAAAAAGGATATTTGTGGTACGACAGACCGGTTCGAGATTACAAAACAACTATTTTCTCGAAAGATTTGCCAAGAACGCTGGAAGAGACATCAAACAATATCGTAGATGAGACTATACAGTGTTCTATGCAACTTTCCGAGAAAGATACCGAGAATTATTCTTTGTGCGCTACTGCGTTTAAAATAACGCCGCTCGAATTATCTCTATATAAAATTCTTAATATCCCCATTCCCGAAAAATGTTTTCCGTGTCGAAGACAAGATAGATTCAAGTTGCGTAATCAGAGGAAACTTTGGCACAGGAAATGTATGAAACCAGATTGCTCCAATGAATTTGAAACCTCTTATGCTCCTGATAGACCAGAAATCATCTACTGTGAGAGATGTTACAATCAGGAGGTGTATTAATTTGCTAGATTTTCTGCGATAGCAGAAAATCTAGCAAATTAAAGAAAAAATGGAAAATAAAAGTGAAAATCGAATATGTCAAAACTGTAAAAAAGACTTCACGATAGAATCTGAAGATTTTAACTTTTACGAAAAAATGAAAGTTCCTCCGCCGACGTGGTGCCCGGAGTGCAGACTCATACGACGGCTTGCTTTTCGTGAAGATAGGCCTTTATATAAGGATAAATGTGATAAATGTGGCGAAGAAATTATCAGCATCTATAGTAGAGAAAAAAAGCTTGTTGTGTATTGTCCCTCCTGCTGGTGGGGAGACAGCTGGGATGCGACAGATTACGGTAGGGAGTATGATTTTTCCAAGTCATTTTTCGAACAATTCAACGAGTTGGTGAGAGTCGTCCCACACCAATCAACAGCTCAAAAAAACTCAGTAGATTGTACGTATTCAAATGGCAATATGCGTTGCAAAAACTTAACACTTTGTTTTGACGGTTTTGAGTCCGCTGATTGTTTTAATTGCCAAGTTCCGGTTTTTACTCGTAACTCTATGGATTCTGATGGTACTTGGAATGCCGATCACGTTTATGAAACACTTTATTCTACTGGAGTCTATAATACCAAGTTTGTTTATTTTTCAGATGAATGTCTAGACTCCTCTTTTCTTTTTAACTGCATAGGGTGTTCGGATTGTTTCGGTTGCATAAATCTAAGAAATCAAAAATACTGTATTTTTAACAAAAAATATACAAAAGAAGAATACAAGGAAGAGATAGAAAAGTTTGATTTGGGAAGTTACAAAACCATTCAAGAAATTAAAAATAAATTTTTTGAACTTTATTACAAAACACCAAGGAGATTTGCTTCTATAACTAATTCTACAAACGTTTCAGGAGATGATATAAAAAACGCAAAGAACTGCAAGGTTTGTTTTTCTGCTCTTAATGGTGTGGAAAACTGCAAGTATGTGCATCTTGGCGGACTACTTTTAAAGGACAGTCACGATGTGACTTACGGTGGTGATATGTCCGAATTGATTTATGAAACTAACGGATGTATTAAATCCAGACGAAGTTTATTTAACCGCGCATGTCATGATTCCCAAGAAGTCGAGTATTCTCATAAGGTTTATAACTGTTCTTATGTTTTTGGTTGCACAGAAATAAGAAACAAAAAATATTGTATTTTAAACAAACAATATAGTGAACAAGAATATAAAGATATACTGCCCAAAATAAAACAACAAATACTTAATATTTCTTATGTAGATAGAAAAGGAAGAGTTTACAAATACGGAGAATTTTTCCCAAGTGTTTTCTCTCCTTGGGCTTATAACGAAACGGTTGCGCAAAAATATTTTCCGCTTACCAGAGAAGAGGCGTTATCTCAAGGTTTTAACTGGTATGAGCAAAAAGACCGAGATTATGAAATAACCATTAAAGCCAGGGATTTACCAGACAATACTAAAGACGTTCCTGATTCTGTTTTGAACGAAGTGATAGAATGCGAACACAACGGTATAGAATGCAAACAAGAATGCACTACCGCTTTCCGGATTCTTTCAAATGAACTGCAGTTTCTTCGGGCTATGCAGGTAGCCTTGCCTCGATTATGCCCAAGTTGTCGCTATGGGGAGCGAATTAAAATGAAAAATCCGCCGAAACTATGGCGTAGGAAATGTATGTGTCACGGTGTAGAATCAGAAGATAAGTTATATAAAAACACCATTGAACATATGCATGGCAAAGACACATGTCCGAATGAGTTCGAGACGGCTATTAGCCAAGATAGAACTGAGATTGTATACTGTGAAAAGTGTTATCAGGCCGAATTTGTGTAATATGACCAAGAAAATAAAATCAAAATTAGAGTACTTTAAATATGTTTTTATAATGCTTTGGCAGACAATCAAGTTTAGGTTTAAAATTTTGTGGCGCAGGCTTTTCTAAACCATATGCATAGCGAAACCAAGAATTGTAAGAATTGTCAACAAATTTTCATCATCGAGCCGGAGGATTTTAAGTTTTATGAAAAGATGAAAGTGCCGGCTCCGACCTTTTGTCCGGAATGCAGACAGCAGAGGCGGTATGCTTGGCGCAATGAAATTACACTCTATAGGAGACCGTGTGATCTTTGCGGGAAAAGTAGCGTGACGATTTATTCTCCTAAAAGCCCCTACAAAGTTTATTGCCCTCCGTGTTGGTGGGGAGACGGATGGGATGCCAGGGAAATAACCCAGGAGTTTGATTTCAGCAGACCCTTTTTTGAACAATTTCATGAATTGCAACTCAAAATTCCAAGAATAGCGCTCTTGACGAAGAACAGTGTAAATTCAGAATATACCAACCACTCCGGAGACAATAAAAATTGTTATATGAGTGTCTCCACTTTTTATTCGGAGAACATCATGTATTCAAACAATATCTGGGAAAAAGGTCAAGATTTGTCAGATTGCTACATGATTATGAAAAACGGCGTTTTGTCTTATGAATGCATAAATTGTTCCGACATTTATCGTTGCCAGTTTTCCACTCTTTTGAAGAATTGTACCGATTGTCTTTATTGTTACGATATGACGAATTGCCAGAATTGTTTTCTGTCCTGCAACCAAAGAAATCAAAGTTATCTTATTCTTAATAAAAAATATGGGAGAGACGAGTATTTAGAAAAAATAAAAGAATTCAATTTGGGTTCTTTTGAGTCAAGAAAAAAACTGTTTGCTGATTTTAAAGACTTAGTCGAAGAAAAAGCCATTCACGAGTTTGCCATTATGGAAAATACTGTAAATTCGACTGGTAATATGATTTATAATTCCCGAAACGCTCGGCAGGTTTTTGATTCAGACAGAGTAGAAAATACTAAATACGGGATTATTATTCCCGACATGAAAGATTCGATGGATGTCTATCATGCCGGTTTTAATTGTGAGCTGATGTATGAATGTCACGCCATCGTTCGTTCCCAAAATGTCTTATTTACCCATCTGTCTTACGACAATAATGAAATACAGTATTGCGATTCTTGCCATAACAGCAGTAGTTTATTCGGGTGTTGTGGCATCAAGAAGGGGAGTTATATGGTTTTCAACAAAAAATATGGGAAGGAAGAATATCAGAAACTAAGAGAAAAAATTATCGAACATATGCAAAAAACAGGAGAGTATGGCGAATTTTTTCCAAGCAAACTTTCACCTTTCGCGTACAACGAGTCTCATGCTGGAGTATACATGCCGCTCAGTAAGGAGGAAGTTCTGCATAAAGGCTTGCGATGGGAGGAAAATGTGCCGGGAACTTATGGCAAAGAAACTATTTTACCGAAGGATATACCAGACGATATAAAAAATACCCCGGATTCTATCATCAAAGAGATATTAAAATGTGAAAAATGTGAAAAAAATTATAATGTTGTGCCTGCGGAGCTCACATTTTATAAGCGTGAAAACATTCCAATTCCGCATTTTTGTTTTAGCTGTCGATACAAAGGGAGGGTCATGTCCAGACTGCCCCGCAAACTTTGGCGCCGGAAGTGTATGAAAGAAGGGTGCGGCAATGAATTTGAAACTTCCTATGCTCCGGAGAGACCTGAAATAATTTATTGTGAGAAGTGTTACCAGGGGGAAGTATATTGAAGTGTACTTGCTTTTCTAAAAGTGGTACAATAGAGTAAAGGTCGAAAATAATGAATATTATTTTTCTATGGTATTTATTTACACGACTTGCGCGACTTCTGAGGAAGCAGAGCGTTTAGGGAAACTAATTTTAGAGCAAAAGCTCGGCGCTTGTATAGATTACTGGCCTATCCACTCCATGTATAATTGGAAGGGCGAGTATAAAAAAATATCCGAAATGATGCTTATTATTGCCACTTTTGAATCTAAATTGGAGACTGTGAACGATCTAATTTCTAACCATCACTCTTATTCTACTCCTCTCATCGCTGGGGTAGATGTGAGGAGGATAAATAGAGCTTATAAGGAGTGGATGATGGAAGAAGTTGTTTAAAAATTAAATATTTTATCTTTTTGAACTTTCCAAAAAAGCAAGCTTTGTTTTTTCGTCTAACTTATCAGTAATTATTATCATGAGTTCAGTTCCCAGTCCCAGATCTTTTTTTATATTTGTAAAAAGGTGTTCGTATGGGTGAGGCGATACCCAAACAGTATTTTTTATACATTTGAAATCTGCTTTTTTTAGAAGATAGCGTAGCGCGTCGCGTTCACTTTTCCTTTCTTCTGGGATATCTAAAATTATAATTCTCCACAATCCATCCCAGACAGTAGATATGAGGACGCCACTGCCTTCGAGTTTGATGTAATCCAATTTCCTTTTTCCTTTTTTTGTTAATTTTAAATAGCTTTTATTATCTGAGCAAACTACCTCTACACATCCAGCTTCTACCAAGTTTTTTATTGAACGAGTCAAGGCGTAACCCGTTTTTGTGTTTCTGTTATTGTTTATTGAATCTAGCGGGATCGCTGGTTTTCCGTCTAAAATATTAAGTATCTTGCTAGAATAGCTATTTGGGGGCGTTTTTCTTGACATAGATATATATTATAATAGATACTATCTTTTGACAAGTATTTCGCGGTCGCGAAAAACTTGCAAAATATAAAATATAAGTGTAGTATGTATTTATTAAACTTAATTATTAGTCCCCGATTATCGGATCGGGATTTAAATCAAAAAAATTATGAGTAAAATAATAGGTATAGATTTGGGTACAACAAATTCGGCAGTTGCCTTCATTGAGGGAGGAAGCCCTAAAATTATTGAAAATGTCGAAGGCAATCGCACTACGCCTTCCATTGTCGCTATAACAAAAAATGGCGATCGTATAGTCGGGCTCCTCTCTAAGAGGCAAGCAGTCACTAACCCGGAAAACACAATTTCTGAAATAAAACGCTACATGGGGCATAGATTCGATGACCCAGGTGTCCAGAAAGATAAATCAACCGCTCCTTTTAAAATCGAGAGTGGCGAAGATGGCGGAGTGAAGGTGAAGATGTCAGATAAATTTTATCGACCAGAAGAGATTTCTGCTATGATCTTGCAAAAAATAAAATCCGACGTTGAAGCCAAACTGGGAGAAAAAATAACAGAGGCAGTGATCACTGTCCCTGCATACTTCAATGATGCGCAAAGGAAGGCAACAAAAGACGCAGGGCAGATCGCCGGTCTTGATGTAAAACGTATTATTAATGAACCTACCGCAGCGGCACTTGCTTATGGATTTAACAAAAAGAAAAATGAAAAGATAGTCGTTTACGATTTCGGTGGTGGAACTTTCGACGTCTCAGTTCTTGAGATAGGCGATGATGTCATAGAGGTCAAATCAACAGATGGCGATAGTCACATGGGCGGAGGTGATATTGATAGAAAAATCATTGCTTGGATTGCCGAAGAATACAAAAAAGAATCTGGCATTGACGTGAGGAAAGATCCGCTTGCTCATCAGAGATTAAAGGAAGCGGCAGAAAAAGCGAAGCACGAACTTTCTACCACGATGGAAGCAGAAATAAACATTCCATTTATCACCTCTGATTCTTCTGGACCAAAACATCTGCTTTTGAAGATGTCGCGCGCCACATTAGAAAGTCTGGCGAAAGAATATGTAGACCACTCTATTGAAATTATCAAAAGAGCACTGGAAGCTTCACCATTCAAGATGAGTGAGATAAATGAAATCATAATGGTCGGCGGACAAACTAGAATGCCGGCAATAGTAGAAGCGGTGAAAAATCTTTTTGGCAAAACACCGAATATGTCAATCAATCCTGACGAAGTGGTGGCTTTAGGCGCTGCAGTACAAGCCGGAGTACTCGCAGGAGATGTGCGAGATGTGCTTTTGCTTGATGTCATACCACTCTCCCTTGGTATTGAAACATTGGGTGGAGTCGGGACAAAATTGATCGAAAGAAACACCACTATTCCGGCCTCCAAATCACAAGTATTTTCAACTGCGGCTGATAACCAAACTTCTGTTGAGATTCACATAGTGCAAGGAGAACGCCCTATGGCTTCCGACAATAAATCGCTCGGCAGGTTCATATTGGACGGCATTCCACCATCGCCTCGTGGTATGCCTCAAGTGGAAGTCACTTTTGATATTGACGTGAACGGAATACTCAATGTGAAAGCCATGGATAAAGCTTCCGGTAAGGCCCAATCTATAAAAATAGAAGCAAGCTCGGGATTAAAAAAGGAAGATATTGAGAAAATGCAAAAAGATGCGGAGCTTCACGCCGAGGAAGACAAAAAGAAACGCGAAAATGTAGATATCAAAAACACTGCTGAGATGATTATATATACTGCCGAAAAAGCATTGAAAGACAATGAGGCTAAGATTCCTGCTGATATAAAAGATAGCGTTAATGTAAAGATAACAGCTTTACGCGGGGCCAAAGATGGTGACGACATAGACAAAATTAAAAAAGCAACCGAAGAACTTTCTGCCGAAATGTCTAAAATAGGAGAAGCTATACAAAAGGCGGGAGCTAATCCTGGAGCTAGCTCAGGATCTTCTACACCCGAAGAACAACCACCAGAGGTCAAAGACGCCGAATTTAAAGAAGGTGGTAAACCAGAAGACGAAGCGTCTAAACAGTAAAAATTAAAAAAATTCCAAAACATGTCGACCTGCCAGGTCGACATTTCTTTTGCGTTTCTTTGTTCAGTGAATTTTTGTTATAATTAAAGAGTGCAAAGCGAAACTCGACAATGTCAAAACTGTAAAAAAGACTTCACGATCGAACTTGATGATTTTGGATTTTATGAAAAAATCAAAGTGCCTCCTCCGACTTTTTGTCCGGAGTGCAGAAGGCAAAGACGTTGGGCTTGGAGGAACAACATGTCGCTCTATTCGCGTAAGTGCGATTTGTGCGCCAAGCCTGTTGTCTCGCTCTACTCTCCAGATTCAGGGTTTATCATATACTGCAACAAATGCTGGTGGAGCGACAAATGGGACTCAAAATTTTACAGCAGAGATTACGATTTCTCGAAATCTTTTTTTGTTCAATTCAGGGAACTTTTACAAAAAGTTCCACAAATGTCAGTTGTAAATGACGATGGTATTGTCAGTTTAAATTGTGAATATACTCAAGACTGGTGGTTTTCCAAGAATTGTTATATGTGTTTTTCCGGCTGGTACGCAGAAAATGTTATGTACAGCTTTTTTATCCTTGCCGGTAGAGACATGATGGACTGCATGTCTATAAGGTCCAAGAATGAATGGCTTTATGAGTGCATGATCACTAAGAATTGCTATCAATTAAAGTACTCCCAATTTTGTCTTAATTGCCTCGATTCGCAATTTCTTTATGATTGTTTTGATTGCAATGACTGCTTTATGTGTGCCGGTCTTCGAAATAAAAAGTATCATTTTCAAAACAAAAAATATTCAAAAGAAGATTATGAAAAAATTTTGACAAAGTATCGCCTAAACACGTTTTCCGGGGCAGAAAAAGCGCAAAAAGAGTATTATGAGTTCGTTTTGAAATATCCAAGGCGTTATACCGAGATTTTTCATAGCTTGAATTGCACAGGAGAGATGATTTCTGATTCCAAGAACTCAAAACAAAGCTTTGTGTTAAAAAACGCCGAAAATTGCAGATACTCAGATTTTTCCGGAGACAGTAAAAGTCCCACCAAAGACTGTTATGACATAACGACCACAGGTATATCTTCGGAATGTTATGAGTGTGTTGTTGGAGATCATTCCCAACTTAATCTTTTCGGGGTTTTTTCCGTAAAAAGTCAAGATATAAAATATTGCCAGCATTGCCATAATTGTAAGTATTGTTTTGGTTGTGTCGGGCTTCGCAATGCAAGTTATTGCGTTTTCAACAGACAATACACAAAGGAAGAATATGAAAAACTAGTACCCAAAATAATTAGCCATATGAATGAGATGCCGTATGTCGACAGAAAAGGTGCCATTTATAAGTACGGAGAGTTTTATCCTATAGAATTTTCCCCGTTTGGTTACAACGAAACTTATGCTCCAGAAATTATGTATCTTTCCAAAGAGGAAGCAAAAGACTCTGGATATAATTGGCAGGATAATACCCAACGTACAATAGGGAAAGAAACACTATTGCCGGAAAACATTCTTGATTCGATAGAAGATATTTCAGATGGTATAGCTAATGAGGTACTGAAATGTATTGAATGTGAAAGAAATTACAAGGTCGTTCAGAACGAACTTATTTTTTACAAAAAAATGCAAATTCCGATACCAAGGAGATGTTTTTATTGCAGGTACACGAACAGATTGAAGAAAAGGAATCCATTCAAGCTTTGGCATCGACCTTGCATGTGCGACAAAACAAGTCATGGACATGAAAATAAATGTTCAAACGAGTTTGAGACCTCTTACGCTCCCGACCGACAGGAAATTGTGTATTGTGAAAAATGCTATCAGCAGGAAGTGTATTGAGTATTAGGTGTGGTGAATTTAAGCATATGCTTAAATTCACCACAGATAAAAAACCATGCAAAACGAAACAAGAAATTGTCAAAACTGCAAAAAAGATTTCACCATAGAGCCGGATGACTTCGGGTTTTACGAGAAAATCAAAGTACCTCCGCCGACATTTTGTCCGGGTTGTCGCAGACAGAGAAGATTGGCGTGGCGGAATGATTTTAATTTTTATAATCGCATTTGCGATTTATGTAAAAGAAGTATAATTTCAGTTTATTCTCCCGATAGCCCTCAAATTATTTATTGCAACAAATGTTGGTGGAGTGATAAATGGGACCCAAAATCTTATGGTTGTAGTTTTGATTTTTCTAAATCATTTTTTGAACAATTCGCCAAGTTTCGTCTAAAAGTACCGGCTCTCGCCCTTTTTAATGACAACAATATCGGAAGCGAGAATTGTGAATACACCCAGGATTTTGCCTTTGGTAAAAATTGTTTCATGTGTATGGTAGCTTGGAAAATCCAAGACTGCATGTATCTTTGTTATGCCGCTGATGCAAAAGGCACTGTTGATTCGATGGGTATTTGGGGAACAGGAGAGGGAATTTACGAATCAATGTATAGTGAAAAATGTTTTGCTTGCAGGAATGTGTACTATTCTTCGACTCTAATGAATTGCTCTTTTTGTTATGATTGTAGTGGGTGCGAGTTTTGTTTTTTATGTGTTAATTTGCGTAACAAAAAATATTGTGTAAGAAATGTTCAATATTCTAAAGAAGAATACAAAAAAATTTTAGCAAGTTATCAACTTGAAACTTATAGCGGGAATGAAAAAGCAAAAATTGAATTTGAAAATTTCTTACTAACTCAACCAAGGAAATACGCTTCTTTTAAAAATTGTGTTAATTGTACAGGAAACAACTTATCGAATAGTAAAAATTCCAAAAATGTTTTTCATGGGCGTCGAGCGGAAGACAGCAAGTATTTAGAGAATGGCGATACTCAAAAAAACAGTTATGATTTATCCGTTGGAGGGGAACTCGTAGAGTGTTATGAAGGATTGACCCCAGACCATTCAAATAGAGCTTTGTTTGTTATATATACTTGGAGATGTGTTGATGTGGCATATTCCGAATCTTGTCAATCTTCACAAAATTGTTTTGGATGTATTGCGTTGAAACACGACGAATATTCAATTTTCAATAAACAGTATGAAAAAGTTGAGTATTTTAAACTGAAAGAAAAAATAATTGAATATATGAAAAAAACTGGAGAATGGGGAGAATTTTTTCCTATGAAATATTCGCCGTTTGCTTATAATGAATCAATGGCAAATCTATCTTTCCCAATGACAAAAGAAGAGATACTAAGTTCCGGGTTTCATTTTCAAGAAAATTTACAACAAACAAAAGGAAAAACTACACTAAAAGAAATTTCAGATAACATTAATAATGTTTCAGACAATATTATAAATGAGATTTTAGAATGTACTAAATGTAAAAGAAATTACAAAATCATACCAAACGAATTTTCTTTCTATAAAAAATGGCAAATTCCCATACCGAGACATTGTTTTTATTGTCGTTTAGAAAAACGTTTTTCCCTTCGCACCCCCTCTCGTGTTTGGCACCGCAAATGCATGAAGGAAGGTTGCGAGAATGAATTTGAAACCAGTTATGCTCCTGACCGACCGGAAATAGTGTACTGCGAGAAGTGTTATCAGCAGGAAGTATATTAAAATTCAATTTTATTGTATAATTCTAGGTATGGAACTAGAGGGGATACCCAAAAATAAGGAAATTACGTATATTGGTCTCACTACTTATCGGGATAAAAATACTCTTTTTGGCATAAAGCGCAAAGACAGGCGTCAGCATGTTTATATTCTCGGAAAGTCCGGTACAGGTAAGTCTGCGCTGATGTTCAACATGATTGTCCAAAACATAGAAAATGGAGACGGAGTTTGTATGGTTGACCCGCACGGAGAAAATGTCGAAGCTATCCTATCGGCTATTCCGCCGCACCGCATGAAAGACGTAGTTTATTTCAATCCGGCGGATAGCGAGCATCATATAGGATTTAATGTGTTAGAGCTTATAGACCCTAAATACAAGCACCTGGTGGCTTCTGGACTCATGGGTATATTTACTAAGATATGGGCAAACGCCTGGAGTGCCAGAATGGAATATATTTTAAACAACGCGATTCTGGCGTTGCTTGACACTCCGGGTTCGACTATGCTCGGTATTCCGAGAATGCTGGTGGACAAAGACTACCGCCAGAAAATAATAGCCAATCTGAAAGATCCGGTAATAAAGCTTTTTGGATTCACGAGTACGAAGCTTGGCAGGATAAGTTCAGAAATGAAGCTATTGCGCCGATACAAAACAAAGTCGGACAGTTCTTATCTACTTCCATTATAAGAAACATTGTCGGTCAGTCCAAAAGCACCATCAACGTGTTCGACATAATGAACGAAGGAAAGATATTTTTAGTGAACGTCTCCAAAGGGCGCATTGGCGAGGATAATTCATCTCTCTTGGGCGGAATGATAATCACCAAGATACAGCTTGCGGCGATGGAGCGAGTGCGCATTCCGGAAGCGGAGAGGAAAGATTTTTACCTTTATGTAGATGAATTCCAGAATTTCGTAACGGAGGCTTTTGCCGGAATACTTTCCGAGGCGAGGAAATACAGATTAAACCTTACCGTGGCGCATCAGTACACAGCCCAGCTTATCGCCGACAAAGATTCTAGCGTGAGAGACGCTATTTTCGGAAACGTCGGCACCATGATAGTGTTTCGCGTGGGCGCTGACGACGCGGAGTTTTTGGAAAAAGAATTCGAGCCGGAATTTACCCCGCAGGACATCGTGAACTTGCCGAACTATAAAGTCTATCTAAAACTAATGATAGACGGAGTGTCTTCTCGTCCTTTTTCTGCCAAGACTCTTCCGCCGATAGTAAAATCAGGCGACAAGAAAATCGAGGAAGAAGTTATTAAATCGTCCCGCGATTTGTATTGCAGGCCGAGAGAAGTAGTGGAGCGAGAAATAAATGATTGGAGCGGAATGTTGCTCGGGGGTAATAATGGCGATTCGGCCGACGCAGGAAAATTTGAAGCCAAGTGTTCCGTTTGTAAAAAAGATACGATGGTGCCTTTTAAGCCGGAGGCAAATAGGCCGGTGTACTGTAAGGATTGCATAGCCAAGATAAAATCCGGTGAAATAAAACCAATCAGCGGTTCGATAAAACAAATAAAACGTGATGAAGCCAAATTTGTAAAACCACTAGCGGACTTAGGAATAGAATTCCCTTCGAGTAATACAGTAGTGAATAGGCCAGAGGATAAGCATAAAAACATAGAGCCGGAAAGATATCCGGAGAGAATTGACAAACCTGTTTCCAAAGAATTTGATAAAAAGATTCCCTTGTTTTCCAGAATTAAAAAAGTATTTACCAAGGATAACGCAAAGCCCAGTCGTGTGGGCGGGGAGAATTTGGCATTAAGAGAAGTTTTAAGTAAAACGCTTAACGTATCAACCTCTCCTGTGCCGGGTGTCGCTCCTTCTGTTCCTGATATTCCTTCTCCCGTGCCACTTAGCGTGTTGGGTGGTGATATTAGGACTTCTCCCGCTTTATTTTCTAAAGACAAGTTAACGAAAGATCGCGCGGCAAGTGTCGAAGACATGAATAAGTTGAAGAATTTTATTGAGACAACAAGCATAGTCGCAGGTGGCGCTAGTGAAGTCAAAAAACACGAGCCCGAACCAAAACAGCCAGAGCCCGAATTCAAACCAGAACCCAAACCAGAACCTAAGCCCGAGTCTGAACCCGAGCCCGAATTTAAACCAGAGCCGGTTGTTACACCTGTACCAGCGCAAACACCAAAAACAAAAATTAAAGAAGTACCTGAAGATGTTTTGCGTAAAATTCTGGAATAATTTGTACAGTATATTATCATTCTAACATTCTATAGAACATTGGAATGAAACAGGAAATAAAAAAATGCCAGAATTGCAAAAAAGATTTTGTCATAGAACAAGAGGATTTTAATTTTTACGAAAAAATAAATGTCCCTCCGCCAACCTTCTGCCCGGAATGCAGGATTATTCGTCGCATGACGTGGCGTAATGAGCGTTCTCTTTTTAAAAGGCCTTGCGGAAAAACAGGAAAGCAAATAATAACAATGTTTCATCCGGATGCCGATGTTGTCGTTTATGACCACGATGTTTGGTGGGGTGACGAATGGGATCCGACTAGTTACGGAAAGGATTACGATTTCTCCCGGCCGTTTTTTGAACAGTTCGAGGAATTGATAAAAAAAGTTCCTCTAGCTAATTTAGGAAACAATAATTGTTTAGGTAGTCCTTACGGCAACCATAATGCTGATTGCAAATATTGTTATCTTCTTTACGCTTCTTACAATAATGAGAGAACGCATTATTCCCATGGTGCAGTAGGCTTGAAAGACTGTATCGATATTTATGGCGGCGCAGATTCAGAACTTTCTTACGGATTTACCCTTTGTGCGGGTCTTTATAAATGCCATTTTTCTTACGATACCGACGAGTCCATAAATTCTTTTTTCTTAAAGCATTGTAAAAACTTACAAGACTGTATTGGTTGCGTGAATCTAAGGAACAAGAGTCATTGTATTTTAAATGCGCAATACACAAAGGAGGATTATGAAAAGAAGAAAAAAGAACTTAATTTCGGGAGTTTTTTGGTTCTTTCTGAGTTTGAAAAGAAGTATGAAAAATTTGCCTTAGGTTTTCCGAATAAATACGCAAACATAATAAAATCAGATCGAGCTTTAGGAGACAACATAATGAATTCTAAAAATGTAAAACATTGTTTTGACATTTTTGGAGACGTAGAAGATTCAAAGTACCTGATTCATATTTTAGGTATGAAAGATAGCTACGACATATACGGCGGCGGGGCGATAGCTTCTCTTATGTATGAAGGAGTTGACGCAGGCAAGCAATCAGGAAGTCAATTCTTCTCAGTTCTTACGCACAGTTGCTTGGATACTCGTTACACCTATATGTGTTTTAATAATAAAAATTTATTTGGCTGTATAGGACTGCGAGGCAAAGAGTATTGCATTTTGAATAAACAATACACCAAGGAAGAATATTTCAAGCTAGTGCCCAAGATAATAGAGCACATGAATACCATTCCTTTCAAAGACAAGAAAGGGATAATTTACAAATACGGAGAATTTTTCCCGAGCGAATTATCACCTTTCGCTTATAACGAAACCATAGCGCAAGAATATTTTCCAAAAACGAAAGAAGAGATTATAAAAACTGGATACACATATAGAACTGCAACGGAAAAAGATTACAAACCGACAATTTTGCCTGAAAATCTACCCGATCATATGAAAGATGTTTCAGAGTCGATTCTAGAAGAAGTAATTTCTTGTCCCAATAATGGTGGCGAGCTGACCCAATGCACCGGCGCTTACAAAATTATAAAACCGGAATTAGATTTTTTAAGAAACAACAACATAGCCTTGCCGCGATATTGTCCTAATTGTCGTCATTATAAAAGATTAAAACAGAGAAATCCTTACAAGTTATGGCATAGTATGTGCCAGTGTTTCGGAGTCTCCTCTTCCAATGGTAAATATAAAAATACTATAGAGCATTCACATGGAATTTCTCCTTGTCCAAATGAATTTGAAACGTCATATTCTCCCGACAGACCAGAAATCGTTTACTGTGAAAGGTGTTATCAGCAAGAAGTTTACTGAACAGGATGTGCAGTGTGGTGAATCTTAGCATATGCTAAAATTCACCACCAGACAAAAAATATGCAAAACGAAAAGAAAATTTGTCAGAGTTGTAAAGAGACTTTCATGATATATCCGGAAGATTTTACTCTTTACGATAAATTGAAAGTTTCGTCGCCGACCTTTTGTCCGGAGTGTCGTTTAAGACGGAGGCTTGCCTTCCGGAACGAGCGTACGCTTTACAAGAGGCAATGCGATATGTGTGGAGAAAACGTGATATCAGCTTATTCTCCGAAGAATCGTTATACTGTGTATTGCCCAAAATGCTGGTATAGCGATAAATGGGATGCGAATTCCTATGGACGAAATTACGATTTTTCAAGAAATTTTTTTGAACAATTTTTGGATTTAGACAAGGCAATTCCACATATTGCTTTGTTTCAAAAAAACAATGTGAATAGCGCTTGGGTGAATTATGAAACGGACGATAAGAATTGCTATCTAAATGTCGGCGGACATTTCAACCAAGATTGCGCGTTCAATCAGTATGCATTGAAGTCTAGAGATTCACTTGATAATTTCTGGCTAATTCAGGGGGAGTTTTGTTACGAAAATATTCTTTGCGAAAACGCATACAAAAATGTCGGTTCTATTCTGTGTTTTGAGTGCCAAGATACATGGTTTTCCTTTGACTGCCGGAATTGTTCCAATGTCATCGGGTGCTCCGGTTTGCGGTATAAAAAACATCACATTTTCAACATCCCTGTTTCGAAAGAAGAGTACGAAAAATTTGTTTTTGAAAATTTAAATGGTTCCAGAAAAAAATTCGCGGAGGTAAAGAAAAAATCGGAAGATTCATGGAAAAAGTTTCCCCAAAGAGCTCTTTTTATAGAGCGATGTGTGAATTGCACCGGCAATGTAATAAAAGATTCTAGAAACTGTCGCGAAGTTTATAACACTGAAAAATCCGACAATGTTGCATATATGTTTTTTGACCTGGACATGAAAGATTCCGCGGACGTTACCAGCGTATGGAACGGAGAGCTTATGTATGAGGTTATTGCAGGCGTGACAGCTCTCTCGAGGGTGCTTTGTTCTTGGCAGGTGATAGACCATTCTTCCGATATAAATTATTCCGGCGTGATGGTTAATTCCAATAACTGTTTTGGCTGTTCAAACATGAGAAAAGGGGAATATTCTATCCTGAACAAAAAGTATTCGCCCGAAGAATATAAATCTCTGGTGGAGAAAATAAAAAAACAAATGGATGATACGCCATTCACGGACAAAAAAGGCCGAGTCTACAAATACGGAGAATTCTTCCCGTACGAAGTTTCTCCTTTCAGTTATAGCGAGACGGTAGCCAATGAATATTTCCCGCTGAACGAAAAAGACATTGAAAAAGAGGGATTCAGATCCGAAGATCATTCTGTCGATATTAATTATGATGTGGAGGTTGTAATTCCGCCGGATTCAATCGGGGGTGTTGACGATTCCATATTAAATAAGGCAATAAAATGTGAAGTAACGGGAAAATTATTTAGAATTACTAAGTCAGAACTGGATTTTTATAAAAGGTTTAATTTTCCTGTACCCGCCAAGAGTCCTTTTGCCCGCCATCGAGACAGGTTACGTTTTATAAGTGAGCACATGAAACTCTTGGACAGAATTTGCGGGAGATGTAGTTTGCCGGTTAAAAGCGTGTACAAAGAAAAAGAATTCCCGATTGTTTACTGCGAGAAATGTTACCAGCAGGAAGTGTATTAATAAACCATAACTTCTCACGTACTAGTACGTAGATACGAAATTATAAATTATGGAGACAAGACAATGTAAAAAATGCGGCTTAGATTTTTCACTAGATGGTGATGATTTTAATTTTTACGAAAAAATGGATGTACCAGTCCCGAATATTTGTCCGGATTGTCGTTTTAAAATGCGAGCAATATGGCGAAACGAAACAAGTTTGTATTCAGGCAGAAAATGCGGTTTGTGTCAGAAAAATATTGTGACGATGTATAATCCTAAGTTGCCTTATGTTGTTTATTGTAATGAGTGCTACAGAAGTGACAGGTGGGATGCAGGTTTTTATAAAACAGATTACGACCAATCAAAACCTTTTTTTGGACAACTTGGGAAATTGTTGGTCGATGTTCCAAAAGCAACAACATATGCCAGTTTGGGTTCGGGTTCTAACATAAATAGCGATTATGTAAATCAAGCTGGAGGTCTGAAGAATTCTTATTTAGTGTTTAATAGTGGTCCTGGGGAAGAGATAATGTATTCTCGCGGAGTTCGCAATTCTCGCGACATCAGTGATTGTTATTTTGGGATCAATCTTGAAAATTGTTATGAATGCGTGAATGTTTCAGAATCTAATCATATTTTTTTCGGAAAAAATACTTTTGATTCTTTTAACTCGAGTTTAGTTTTGAATTGTCGCAACATTAATGATTGTTTTTGTTGCGTGAACTTACTCAATAAATCTTATTGCATTTTTAACAAACAACTTACTCGCGAAGAATACAAGAAACGCCTAGAAGAGGTCATAGGCAGTTATTCTAAAATGAAAGAGGCACAAGAAAAGTTCAATCAATTTTCTTTACAATTTCCGAGACGCGAGAATAATAATTTGAAAACAATGGATTCAACAGGTGATTATCTTTTTGAGTGCAAAGATGTGAAGGAAAGTTTTGAAATTGCCCGTGCCGAAAATTGCAAATACTTATTTTCAAGTAAAGAAATAAAAGATTCTATGGGTACTATCGGTTATGGATTCAAGAGTGGAATGTTACTTGAATGTGTTGCAACTGGCTATTCCTCAAATGTCATGGGTTCTTATGCAGTTGAAAATTCACAAAATATTTTTTATTCCTTCCAATGCAGGAATTGTAAAGATTGTATTGGTTGTGATGGATTGAGGAATGTCTCATATTGCATTTTAAATAAACAATACACGAAAGAAAAATATGAAGAAATTAAAACGCATATTGTTGAAGAATTAAGAGAAAAAGATTTATATGGTCTTATGATGCCGGTAGAGCTTGCTCCATTTGCTTATAACGAAACAATTGCGCAAGATAATATGCCGCTTACCAAGAAAGAGGTACTAGAGCAAGGTTTCAGATGGGAGGATGATATTCAAAAGACGGAAGGAAAGGAAACAATGAAACAAGAAGAAATTCAAGACCATATCAAGGATATACCCGATTCAGTAACAGACGAAATATTACAATGTATAGATTGCAACCGTAATTACAAAATTACAAACCAAGAACTTTCTTTTTATCGTAAAATGATTTTACCTATACCGAGAAAATGTTTCTATTGCAGGCACAAAGATCGTATAGCATGTCGCGGTTCCTATAAATTCTGGAAGCGTGTTTGTGATAAATGCAAAAAAGAGATCACCACAAACTACGCTCTCGATCGGCCGGAAATAGTGTATTGCGAAACATGCTATCAACAAGAAATTTATTGATTATATTTATCTGCTTTACTAAACTAAAGTAGATTAAAATATGGAATACAAAAGTGAAAACAAAACATGTAAGAATTGTAAAAAGGATTTTATTATCGAGCCAGATGATTTTAGGTTTTACAAAAAGATACAAGTCCCTCCACCGACGTTTTGTTCGGAGTGTCGCTTAATTCGAAGACTTTGTTGGCGCAATGATCTAACTTTCTATAATCGTAGTTGTGACTTATGCGGTAAAAACATTATTTCTCTCTACCATAAAGATAAAAAGCTTACAGTGTATTGTAATAGATGTTGGTGGAGTGATAAATGGGACCCCAAATCTTATGGCAAAGAAATCGACTTTTCTCGTTCCTTTTTTGAACAGTTCCGAGAACTCCAAGATAAAGTGCCTTTATTATCTTTAATTAACGATAACGATATAGGTAGTGTAAACTGCGAGTATACCCAAAATACCACTTATGCCAAAAATTGTTATATGGGAGCGATGACATGGAGAACCGAAGACTTAATGTATTATTATCATATTGATGGACCGAACACTCGCGATATCGTGGATTGCCTCGATCTTTTTTATTGTTCACAAACTATCTATGACTCTATATTTCTAGAGCATTGTTACAATTGTCGCAATTGTTATTTTTCCTCGGGTCTTACTGATTGTATCTTTTGTTATGACTGTAAAGGATGTTCGAGTTGCTTCATGTGTGTAAATTTACGCCAGCAAAAGTATTGTATTTTAAATAAACAACATACCAAGGAAGAATACGAGAAAATAATTAAAAGTTATCGGCTGGATACCTACTCTGGAATTAAACGTGCTGAAGCTGAGTTTACGCAGTTTCTTTCAAAACAAGCACGAAGATTTGCTAACATTCGAAACAGCGTAAACTGTACAGGAGATTATTTATTGAACTGTAAGAATCTTAAAAATGCCTTTGTAGCGATAGGTTGCGAGGATGTACGATTTTTACTGCACGGGACTAATATAAAGGATAGCTACGATTTGACACCGGGCGGGGAGAGTTCTCAATGTTACGAGGCGCTCACTGCGGATTACGATTACCGCGCTCTTTTTGCCATCTTTTCTTTTAAGAATCAAGAAGTAAGTTATGTCGAAAATTGTCATTCTTCAAAACACCTTTTTGGTTGTTCTGGCATTAGACATGGACAATATTGTATTTTAAACAAAGAATATTCCAAGGAGGAATATTTTACACTAAGAGACAAATTAATAGAGCATATGAAGAATTGGGGCGAGTATGGGGAATTTTTCCCAAGTAAAATGTCTCATTTTGGTTATAACGAGACCATGGCCCATGAGTATTTTCCATTTTCCAGGAAGGAGGCAGAAAAAAAAGGGTACAAATGGTGGGATAAACTACAAATAACTACAGGAAAAGAAACTTTAAAACCGGAGGATATTTCAGATTCAATTTTAGATGTTAAAGATAGTATTCTAAATGAGATATTGTATTGTATTGAGTGCAGGAGAAATTACAAAATAGTTGAAAATGAGTTAATTTTTTATAGAAAATGTTCAATTCCTATTCCTCGAAAATGTTTTTACTGTCGCAATAATTGGCGTATAAATTTTAAAAATCCAACAAAATTATGGCATCACAAATGCATGAAAGGAGGTTGTGGTAATGAGTTTTCAACGTCTTATACCCCAGAGAGACCGGAAATAGTGTATTGCGAGAGTTGCTATAATAAAGAAGTATATTAAGATTGCAAAAAATGTAAAATAGTCTTACAATTTAAGGATAAAAAGTGAATCAAAAAAATTGAAAGGCAATCTTTGGAAATACACTCTTCTTTTGGTATCAAACAAAAGAGTTTTCATAGCTATCTTGGGGGCATACTTTCTTACCATACCAGATGTTACAGCCAAAGTTATCGGAATGATCACACTGGCTGGGAGCCTTTCCGGTTTTTTGTTTGAAATTCCGAGTGGATACGCTTCAGATAAACTCGGACATAAAAAGACAATTATTTTGTCTTTTACACTTCTCTTCTTTTCAACACTCCTTTTTATTCTTGCCAAAAATACCTTTCTTTTGGTACTCGGATCTGTATTTTTAAGTGCGGGGCATGCTTTTATTTCTGGCACGGGCAGCGCTTTTATGCATGAGACTTTAAGAAGTTTAGGCAGAGAAGGTGATTACTCTAAGGTAATGGGTAAAGCGAGTGCTATAGGTTTCGCTATACCGGCGGCACTGGCAGTGTTCATTCCTTTTTTGGTTGGAATAAGCTACAAACTTCCTTTTATTGTGTCCCTAGTGATTGATACGGTAGGTTTGATTTCTGCGATTTCCTTGGTTACTCCGATGGTGTCGCAAGAAGAGACAGAAGAAATACGAGTGACAAATTTTAGACAAGTATTACAGGAAGCCACAAAGCTTAACTATTTCTCAGTAGCTCTTTTCTCTGGAATTGTGGGCGGAACATTGTTTGCCATAGGGGCTTTTCGCGCCCCGTATCAAGTTTTTCTTGAGATACCAGTCATTTGGTATGGAGTTTTCTTTGGCCTAGGCAGGGGACTTGCTTCAATGATGCTTTATTTTTCAGGCAGAATTAAAAAATTCCTAACAATGCTTTCGTTTTTCAGAATTCAGCTTGTTTTGTATATTGTTTTCATGGCCATATTGGCGATTACTTCCGACGCACGGATCATAGTCGCTGTTTTTATTATTGTTAACGCTTTCTTTTGGGGGTTATCTAAAATAGACGAGGGATATCAGCTTGAGGTTATAAAATCCAGCAAGTTTAAAGCTACCTTGCTTTCCGTCGGTAAGCAAATAGAACACGTGGCTACGGCGTTTTTTAGTTTTGTTTTAGGTGTTTTGATTGAACGCTTGTCTTATCAATATGGTTTTCTGCTCTTAGGAGTCTTGTTTTTTTCAGCTCTTTTGCCGGTGTATTTTTATGTGGCTCGGAAATATAGAAAAGGCTTGTATCAAAATACCCAACATTTATATTGAAAACAAGCTAAAAAAGTAGTAAAATAAAGCGATAAATGCCGAAGCCAAATCGAGTTCAAATAATCAAATATGGTCCGCCTCCACCAGAATTGCCTGTTTTTGGAAAGGTAAAACCCGAAGATGTTTCTTTCATCGGACGTACTAACTACGTCGCTTCTCTGGAAGAAAAAAAATTTATTTTCGGTATTAAGCGCGTCGATAGACGTAGACATCTGTATATTATCGGAAAGTCTGGCGTCGGAAAAACAAAATTACTAGAGCTTTTTTTGCGACAAGACATAACATATAACCACGGTTTATGTCTAATTGATCCGCACGGGGATGTCATAGAGGCTATGCTTGATTACATTCCAGAAGAGCGCATTGAGGATGTATGCATTATAGATCCTCCTGATATTGATTTTCCGGCATCATTCAATCCGCTAGCAAATGTGGATCCAATGTTTAAATTCCAACTTACCCAAGGATTGATTGAAGTTTTTCAAAAACAATTCGGAGCCAACTGGACGCCAAGACTTGAACACGTTTTTCGTTTTACTTGCTTGGCGCTCCTTGACTATCCGCATGCTACTATGCGCGGGATGATCTCAATGCTTACTGATAGAAATTATAGACAAAAAGTAGTGGAATATATTACGGATGATATGGTTAAAAGATTCTTCGCTATCGAGTTTGCCGACTGGTCGGAGAAATTTGACACGGATGCTATCATTCCGCTCGTAAACAAACTTGGGCAGTTTTTATCCGATCCGCTACTTCGAAACATTTTCGGTCAAAAGCAAAATAAAATAGACATAAGCAAATTGATGAATGAAGGGAAAATCATTCTTATTAATCTTTCAAAGGGTCGTCTCGGAGAAGAAAATTCATCTTTTCTTGGTTCAATATTTTTGACAAAAATAAAACAGGCGGGAATGGAACGTGCGGCAATCCCAGAAAAAGATCGTACAGATTTTTATATATACGTGGATGAGTTTCAAAACGTGGTTACGCAAACTTTCGAAAATATTTTGTCAGAGGCCAGAAAATACGGATTAAACTTAACAATGGCGCATCAATATGTGGGACAAATTTTGCCCAAAGTTCACCAAGCGGTCTTGGGTAATTGCGGTAGTATCATTACTTTCCGCATCGGTGGAGAAGACGCGGTGAAAATGAAGCCGGAATTTGCGCCACTGTTCGATGTGAAAGACATGATCAACCTAGCAGTTGCGGAATTTTATGTCAAAATGACAATCGATGGTGAATCCTACGATCCGTTCTCTGCTGAGACCTTGAGGGTTCTACCACCTACACACCCGTCGTATAGGGAAAATATTATTGCCTCTTCTCGCAGAAAGTTTTCGATATCGAGAGATGATGCGGCTAAACTCATAGCTGAAGAAGAAGCGACGATTATCAGAAGCGCGGAGGAGAAAGCGATCATTGAAGGTAAAGGAAAAAAAGAGGAGGGTAGCGAAGGGACGAATGAAGAAGGTACTGGGGGAGTCGGGCAAACTAAAGTTGCCGCGGAAGCTGAGCCCATGATATAATGGCAAGCCAAGTAAAATAAAAATATGTCAAAAGATTACTATGAAATTTTGGGCGTAAATAAAGGCGCTTCTAAGGACGAAATTAAAAAGGCTTTTTATAAATTGGCGCACAAATACCATCCGGATAAAAAAGAGGGGAATGAAGCAAAATTTAAACAAGTAAACGAAGCTTATCAGGTGCTTTCTGATGACACTAAACGCTCAAAATACGATCAATTTGGCTCTGGTTTTGAAAATATGGGAAGCGCCTCCGCCGGGGGCTTCGGTGGCTCACAGCAGGGCTTTTCTGGTTTCGATTTTTCTGGTTTTCAGAATGGGAGTGCTGATTTTGATTTCGGAAACTTAAACGACATTTTTAGTGACTTTTTTACGGGAGGAATGGGGGGAGGCAGAAGGGAAGCGAGGCGTGGGCGCGATATTTCCACCGAGATTCAAATTTCTTTCGCTGAATCTGTATTTGGAGTAAGCAGGAAAATTTTAATCACCAAAACTTCAAATTGCTTTGCCTGCAGTGGTTCCGGGGCAAAGGTAGGTACGAAGATGGAAACTTGTAAGTATTGTAACGGTCAGGGAAAAATCCGTGAAGCCAAAAGAACAATCTTAGGAACTATTTCAAGCACAAAAACTTGCGAGGAATGTCTTGGCGCGGGAGAGGTACCAAAAGAAAAATGCGAGACATGTAAAGGCAAAGGAGTATTTCGACGCGAGGAAGAAATAACTATAAATGTGCCAGCTGGAATGCGAGATGGCGAAATGATAAGGATGACGGGTGGGGGTGAAGCAGTATCAAGGGGAACATCTGGCGATTTGTATATAAAAGTAAATGTCGCAGCACACGCGGTGTTTAAAAGGGATGGCAATGATCTGGTAATGAATTTGGATTTGAGACTCTCAGATGCTCTCTTGGGTACGGAATACGCTATAAAAACTCTGGATGGTGAAATAAAAGTTAAAATTCCGGAAGGGGTATCTGTGGGCGAAATTCTTCGCGTGAAGGGACACGGTGTGCCTTCTTCAAAAAGCAAGCGAGGGGATTTGCTAATCAAACTAAAAATAAAACTTCCGGGAAAATTATCTCACAAATCCCGCGAGCTAGTCGAACAACTCAAAAAAGAGGGGATATAGGTCATGCTTCCAGAAAATATTATTTACATCACTATTTTTACCACCATAATTCGATATATTTTATATTAGCCAATGTTATTGAAATTTGTTTTATTTACCGTAAAAGAATTTTCAGAATTAAAACGGTCTAATTCTGTTTGTTTTTTCGTCCAGTAATGTTATCATTTTACGTATGAAAAATAAATTTGTAACAATTGGGTTGATTCAAAGTAGGGTATCGGCAGATACAGAAAATAATGTCGAAAGAACTGTGAAAATGATTCGTCAGGCTGCTAAAAACGATGCACAAATTATTTGTTTGCAAGAACTTTTCCAGACACCTTATTTTCCCCAGCGTCAAGGCCAAGATAAAGACAAATACGCCGAGACCATTCCAGGTTCGACGACAGAGACAATAATAAGATTGGCAAAAGAACTCGGGATAGTCATCATTGTTCCTTTGTTTGAAAAAGCCAAAGACGGTAGATATTACAATACAGCTTTGGTTGTTGACGAAAAAGGAAAAATGCTTGGCAAATATCACAAAGTCCATATTCCCCAAGATCCGGGCTTCTATGAAAAAGATTATTTCGAACACGGAAAAGATGGCTATAAGGTTTTCAAGACTAAATTTGGCAGTTTTGCCGTTTTAATCTGTTATGATCAATGGTTTCCTGAGGCGGCTAGAGTTGCGAGGCTGTCTGGAGCGGAGATAATTTTCTATCCTACAGCTATTGCTGACATCGTAGATTATGTGCCTCCTGAAGGGCATTGGCAGAATGCTTGGGAGACAGTCATGAGAGGGCATGCTATCGCTAATAGCGTGGTAGTCGCTGCAGTTAATAGAATAGGGAGAGAGGGTAATAGCAAATTTTGGGGTCAGTCGTTCGTTGCTGATGCTTTTGGCAAGGTTATCAAAAGGGCAACCCCTGACAAAGAAGAGGTTGTAATTGTGAAAGTGGATCTTTCTATGAATAAATTTATCTCTGAAGGTTGGGGATTTTTGCGTAACCGCCGACCCGACACTTACAAAATGTTACTGACGAACAAATTTGTGGAAAAAACAAAAAAACTTAAAAATATTGCACACTATAAAAACATTAAAAAATCCTTAGGTAAAAATATAAGTAAAAGATAAATGTCTTCACAAACTCCGAAACAACTAGGTTTCATTATGCCTGCTGAGTGGGAAGAACATTCAGCTGTCTGGCTTGCATGGCCTTATGACGATACTACTTTCCCTGAGCGTGTGGAGAAAGTGGAGCAAAGATTTATAGAAATAATCTCTGCGATTCACACCAGTGAAAATGTGGAATTGTTGGTTCTCGATAACACAATGAAAGAGAAAGTTGTTCGCATGCTGGGAAACGCAGATATCGACTTGGCTCGGGTCAATTTACATATTATAAATTTTCAAGATGTATGGATCAGAGACTACGGGCCTTTTTTTCTAGTAAATCGCAAGGACAAAATTCTTGGCTGGGTTAAATTTGACTACAATGCCTATGGCAAGGCCGAAGACCCGTATTTTACCCCTGTGCTAAAAGATAGGAATGTTTTTAATATACTTACTCCAGAAGGCAAGAAATTTAAGGTGGATATGGTTTTAGAAAATGGTTCTGTGGATGTTAATGGTCGAGGCACACTAATCACCACAGAGCAGTGCTTACTCAATGTAAATCGCAATCCGCATCTCAGCAAAAAACAAATTGAAAAAAATTTGGAAAATTATTTAGGTGTCAGTAAAATAATTTGGCTTAAGCAGGGTTTGATCAACGACCATACTGATGGACATGTAGATGAGATAGCAAGATTTGTAGCTGCGAATAAAATAGTTTGTGCATATGAAGAAGATTCTGCTGATGAGAATTTCGAAATCCTTAAAACTAATTACGAAATTTTAAAAGATGCCACCGATCAGGATAGTACGTCATTTGAAGTTATAAAGCTTCCAATACCTCATGTTAAATTTGATGATGGAACAAAAGCCCCAGTCTCTTATACTAATTGTTATATTGGGAACAAAGTTATTTTAACCCAGACTTTTAAGGATAAAAACGACAGTAAGGCCTTGGAAATTTGGCAGTCGCTTTTTCCGGATAAAAGTGTCATTGGTATAGATTGTACTGATATCATTTATGGCGGTGGGGCGATTCATTGCATGACCCAACAACAACCCGCAATCTAAATTGTGTTTATAGTGTAGCGCGTGTTATCATTTAAAGGTGGAAATTCAAAGTATTTTTTCGATTGTTTTTACGGTCCTGATAATAGGATTCCTTGTTTTTGATTTAGGATTTTTAAACAAAAAAGCTCACCGGATAGAATTAAAAGAAGCGTTGGCGCAATCTATTTTTTGGATTTTCTTGGCGCTTTTGTTCGCACTTGGCTTGTTCTTGTTTATGGACAAGATTCTGGCAGTAGAGTTTTTGAGCGCTTACGTTACCGAAAAGATGCTCTCGGTGGACAATCTTTTTGTCATACTTCTTATTTTCAGCTTCTTTAAATTGGAGGAAAAATACCACCATAAAGTTTTATTCTGGGGAATTCTGGGGGCCATTATTTCCCGAGCATTGTTTATAGGCATTGGTTCTTTAATAATAAGCCAGTTTCATTTTGTGCTTTATATTTTCGGGGCTATTTTAATATATACGGGTTTTAAGTTGTTTTTTGACAAAAAAGAAGAACATATCAATTTTCACGAAAACAGGATGATAAAATTTGCCCGGCATTTTCTGCCTTTCACTACGGCTCCGAGTGAAGGGAAGTTCTTCTTAAAAGAGAACGGGAAGTGGCATGCCACCATATTGTTTATGGTGCTCTTGATCGTAGAAAGCACCGACATAGTCTTTGCGATAGATTCGATACCAGCGGCTTTTTCTATTACCCAAAATACATTTATAATATTTACTTCAAATATTTTCGCTGTTATGGGACTCCGAGCACTTTTCTTCTTGATAGAAAATGTTTTGCATAAATTTCATCATTTACAAAAAGGACTTTCCGTAATACTGGTGTTTGTCGGAGGCAAAATGCTTCTAGGGATATTCGGATTGCATTTGTCTTCCATGGTGTCTTTTTCTGTTATTATGTTTGTTTTGTTTCTTTCTCTGATTTTGTCGGTTATTTTTCCGAAGAAAATCTAGATTTTCGGAATCTCCTGACTTCCATCAGACAAATCTTTTACTTCGTACCCCAGAGCATTGATTTTTTCTCTGAGCTCATCTGATTTTTTGAAATCTTTATTTTTACGGGCTTCTTCGCGCTCTGTCGAGAGCTTCAATATTTCTTCTGGGATTATTTTTTCTTTCAAACTCTCCAAACCAAGCCCAAGTACTTGGTCAAAATCAAGCATTGTTGCCTTTTTATCTGCGGCAGAGACCCTTTCGTCTTTCAAGAGGTCCCAAAGCAAAGACAAGGCCCTTGGAGTATCCATGTCGTCCTCTAGGTATTCCCTGAACCTTTTTTGGTATCCTAGGTCTATGTTTCCTTTAGTATCTCCGAGCTCTACATAAAGTCTGTAAAGACGTTTTAACGCTATTTCTGCCCCTTCCAGGGCTTCCCAGTTGAAATTTACTTTAGTTCGATAGCTTGCCATTAGCAGTAGAAACCGATATGCGACGGGGTTAATATTCCTCTCCTTCAAGCTACCCATTTTAAGAAAATTTCCTGTAGATTTCGCCATTTTTTCTCCTCCAGTATCTACGTGTTCACTGTGCAACCAGAATCTCACAAAAGGTTTTTTACCGGTTGCGCATTCCGATTGAGCTATTTCATTTGTATGGTGTGTTGGAATTAAATCTATTCCGCCGGTATGTATGTCGAATTGCTCACCAAGAAATTTAATACCCATAGCAGAGCATTCTATGTGCCATCCGGGAAATCCTTTTCCGAATGGAGATTCAAATCCTATTTTGTCGTTAAATTTCCAAAGCGCGAAATCCTCAGGTTGTTTTTTCTCCGGGTTTTCCGCTATCCTGGCTCCCTCTTTATTCCAATCTCTTTTCCCTCCGACGAGTTCCCCATAATCGGGCATCTTTGAAATATCGAAATAGACGCCGTCACTTGTTTTGTATGTGTATTTTTTTTCTTCGAGTTTTTTAACAAGTTCTACGTCTTCTTTCACATAATCACTCGCGAAGTACATATCATCAGGCAATTTTATGTTGAGCGCCCTTGCATCCTCCTTGAATTTTTCTGTATAAAATTCGGCAAGCCAGCGCATATTTTCTAGCGTCAATTCTTTCCCTTCTCGTAACAATCCTTTGGTCATTTTATCCTCTCCCGAATCGGCGTCGCTTGACAGGTGTCCAATGTCGGTTAGATTCATTACTTGCTTCACCCTTAGTCCGGAATATCTTAAGGTTCGAACCAAGATATCCGGGAAAAGGTAAGCGCGAAGATTGCCTATGTGAACGAAGTCATATACCGTCGGTCCGCAAGTGTACATTTGCACTTCCTCCGGATTGATCGGAACAAATTCCTCCTTTTTTCTTGTTAGCGTGTTGTAAAATCTTAATGGCATATTCGTATCGATTATTATAGCAGAGAATTATCCCTGGCGGTTGTCAAATCTTTTCTTTATTTTTGTTGAAACTCGTTTCTGTATAAAGAAATGAGAGTATAAAGCAAGCTTATGGTTAGAGGTCCTACCAAGATACCGACTGGACCCAAGAGAGAGATTCCTCCCAGTACGGAAAGCAGAATCAAAAGCGGAGGCAGATTTATTCTGTTGCCTATAATGTATGGAGAGAGTAGGTTGTCGATTGTTCCTACTATTGCTATTGCCCAAAATGTAAATCCGACAGCTTCGATCGTTTGTCCTATTACTAGGAGGAATATTATAGCTGGGATTGAAATTATTGCAGTGCCGACGGTAGGTACGAGCGCTGTTATTATAGTCACCAATCCCCAGAGCGCAGGATTCGGCACTCCAAATAGGGCTAATCCTAGCCCAAGCAATATTCCCTGAATAAGAGCAATAAAAAGATATCCCTTTATTATTCCATTCACTGCGCGCGCTAATTTGCTTATGATTTTTTTATCGTCAACATCTCCGAGCGGAGAGAGTACAACCAACGCTTTTTTCCAACGCTCGCCATCTTTTAAGAAATAGAAAATGGATAACAGAGTAAGAACTAAGGAAAACATGGTGGATAGGGTTGAGGTGAAGATACTTGCTATATTTTTCGACACAAAAGAAATGGAACCTGAAATTTTTTCATACAAATCAAATGAAATATTTTCAGGTAGTATCTTGTTTATCCTATTATTTATTGAATCTAGGAAAGATATGGAGTCCACATTGCTTACTATTGCGTGATAAGCGGTCTGGCTTTGATTGAAAACAAGTGCACCAATGCCGAAAAGAGGAACTCCCACTATTAAAATAAACAAAATTACGGTCAAAAGGGCAGCCAGCGAGTTTGGCATTTTTTTATTGAGCCACTCGTAAATGGGGTAGAGTACTATGGCGAAGGAAATACCAAGCACGAGCACTATCCAAAAGGGGCGAAAAATCAGGAAAGAAAAAACGAATGTGATGAATAATAAGATAAAGAAAAAATATCTTTCAATAATCTTTGTTTGCATAGCTTTAGTATAACAGGCGAACGGCTCAAATACCAGTATTTGAGCCGTTCGCTAAATCTATTGATCTACTGATTCTGCGTTTTGAGGTATTTTTTCCAGAGGCGTTGGAAATCTTTCGAACGTTCCTTTAACTCCTCGAGGTTGCCTCGAGCTATGATCTTACCTTTTTTGAAAAAATAAATATCATCAAATAATGAAAGAAGGTGTAATCGATGAATAGAGGAAATAATGGTTTTATCTGGAAAATTATAGAAAATGTTTTCATAAATTTTGAGTTCATTATGGAAGTCCACGCTTGATGTAGGTTCATCAAGAAGCACTATTTCTTTATCTTTTGAAGCTAAAAGACCGCGCGCGAGAGCGAGACGTTGTTTTTCTCCTCCGCTTAGATTTACTCCTTTTTCCACGATACTTGATTCGAGACCCTTCGGCAACCTTTCTTCCACTTCAGTGAAAGACGCCATATCTGTAAATTCGTGTATCTCTTTATCTGTGTAATCCACTCCCAGAGTGATGTTTTCTCTGATAGTAGTAGAAAATATTTCCGGATCTTGCGGTATTAAGGAAATAGATTCACTAATGAGATTAAAACTCTCTCCGAGTTTTTGATCGTCAACTTCCAGATTTATTTGGATGGGAGTATAAAGTCCGCGGAAAAGTTTTAAGAATGTCGTCTTACCCCCACCACTTTCCCCAATGACGGCAATTTTGTCACCTTTATTGAAACTAAGATTTATGTTATCCAAACTCAAATTTGTTTCTTCATTTTCATTATAAGAAAAAGAAAGATTTTTGACAGATATTTTTGACCAATCTCTCGGCAGATAATTATTTTCCGAGACGTCTATCTCAGAGAAATCTTTAGAAATTTCCTCAGTATTTAATATGTTGGATCGCCATCGAACACTATCGTTGTAAAGATAGGCAAAACTAAAGAAAGTTTCTTTAACCTTAGACGAATAGGTGTACAAAACATAGATAGAACCTATCAAAATGGCTTCGCCACTATTGATGTTGGAAAAAAGATAAATCCCCATGGTAAGGACTATAGACAGTTGACCCAAAATTGCAGCCCAGAACCATTTCAACTCATTATTTACGATATTCTTTTTAAATTGGGCAAAGGGGGCATTGATTGTTTTACTGATAGATTTGAAAACTAAATTTTCTATACGTAGTATGATAACAGTAGTTATGTTGCTAATTACATCGAAAACCTTAGCTGAGATAATATTTTCAAGTTTATTGACAACACTATAGCCCGGGATCAGTTTTTTATCATAAAGAAAAATAATATAAAAAGTAAAAAGAGTAAAAAAGATAGCAACAAAGGAAGTATAAAAATTAAAGTAGATTAAGGCGCCAAAGGATATAGTAAGTCTGACCAAGGCTGATAAAAATTGAAAGGTGTTTTCGGAGAAAGAAAAAATCGCATTGCTTCCTTTTTCGACCTTGTCTATGGTGTCTCCCGAATGGTGGTCGGTGTGCCAAGAGAGTGGCAAAGCCATTGTTCCACGCAACAGGTATTCTTTATAATTTTTCTTCACAGCAAAAGCGGTTTTATTTTCAGCAATTCTCGATGGTGAATGAAAGACCCAAAATAATAATTCTGCAACAAGAAAAACAGTCAATATCAGGGATATATTAAAAAAATTTTCCTTTGAGATTCCATTTTTTTGGATAAAATTTAAAAAATAAGCAAAAACCAAAGGTTGAGCCGCCTCCATTATGTCTGCTAAGACAAATGATATTGTGGTCAAGACTATCTTTTTTTGTCTAAGTCCGGCATGTGTCCACATCTTACGCCAGAGGTAGACTACTGGATTATTTAAAATGTTTTTCATAAATTTGTTTTGATTATAGCACGATTTATTCCAATAATACTTGCTTTTTGAGGGTTAATCGTATAATATGGAGCAATATGGATAAAGAAGAATTCGCGGTCATACAAACAGGTGGCAAGCAATATAAAGTCTCTAAAGATAGCGTTGTTTCTATTGAAAAAATGAAGGGAGAATACAAAGTCGGAGACAAGATTTCTTTTGATAAGGTTCTTCTAGTTGATGATGGTAAAAACACTACCATAGGTACCCCATACATAAAAGACGCTAAAGTGGACGCAGAACTCATGGAGATAGGGCGTGGCAGGAAAGTTCTAGTAATGAAATACAAACAAAAATCCCGTTATCTCCGTCGCAACGGCCACCGTCAGCCATTTTTCAAAGTTAAAATTATCTCAATAAAATAAGGTAGGTTTTTAGTAGATGTTGAACTTTAGTTAGACAACTATATTTATGGTTAGCGAAAATAATGGATCAAGTGCTGCTATGGGGGATTGGACAAACGGTAGGAAAGGTATTGGCTCTATCGATAACCATAGTGCTAATTTTTTTCTCAAACAGAACGAAAAAAGGCGCAAACGCTTAGAGGAGCTTAGATTGCCTGTTTTTAAAGTCCATGGCCCGGCTGATTCATTGGAGGTTATAAAAGATTCAATACTACCAGAGGGGCGAGTTGGAGAAAAATTCTATGTTCGTTGTGTGCCAAAAGATTTATCTTTAGGGGGCAGGAAAAGTATCAAGGATGTGACTTGGAAGGAGGCAGAATCTTTCGTGAGGAAACTTCCCAAATGCGAGGGGGGTTATAACATAGAAGTGCGTGAATATTGGAGGCCTGACTACGTCGGTTCTATTGTTGTAGATGATGAAAGTCGCATAGTGATGGAGTTGGCTAAGGGCGATGCTGGTATAGGAAGCGCTGGACCTGGAGAACTCACTCATGCGTCCTTAGACCTAGGAAGTGGCCAAATCGGTTTTAAGTGGCAGGGCGCATTGACCTCTGTGGCAAATGGTAAAATAGAAGAATCAGGAGATCTAAAGAAGGAGCAGAGAATAATGCTCGCGGCTCTTAGGTATTTGGCGCCGGATATTTCTAGAGATAAACTTGAAAAAATACGTAGCATTTATGTGGAGTTTGTGTTTTCGGAGAAACATGGTTTTTGTTTTATTGATGTGGCTAGCGAGGACGGGACTGGAGACAAATTCTTTAGTCAGCTTGGAGCTACCAAACTCGACCCAGATAATCCGCAAGATTATGGCCTCAGAGCTTATAAAAAGTAGAGAAAAAATAGATCCCATTTCACTGCCTATTCTTCAGCGCGTTTTTTAGGGTATCGTTATCCGAATACTCTAATTCAGTGCCGGTGGAAAGACCCCGGCCGAGAGAGGATATTTTGATTCCCAGCGGTTCAACCGCTGTTTTTAAAATATTAACTGGTAATATGCGGGGTTTATTTGTCTTCAGTATCGAAAACAGGGACATCGCCTATGAATCGTATTGAATCATTTCTCAGACTTTCAAAGTCTGTGTATAGCAATTTTTCAGCAGATGGAGCGCTAGGGTTGCCTGGCTTAATAGCAAGGAGAATTGAATTAGTTATTATGGGTATAAGTCTCCCTTGGCGGGAAAAACTATTATCCCTAATTAGAGAAATGTCGTAACCGAGAGCGGAAAACCCTTCCATAAATCTTTCTGCATCTTTTAAAGATGTACCTCGGTGTTTTTCCTCTTTTCCAGGTCGGTTAAACGTAGATTTAAATACCCCTCCGGGTGTCAGCACTTGGTCTACCTTTCTTACTGCCAGAATTGGGCTGTCGGAATATGCAACTGAAATAGCCCCGATAATTCCCGCAAAAGACGCCTGTTCTATTCTTTCCAAGGTTTCAATTGTTGCTATATGCACTTTCCCGATTTGGAAATTTCTTCGCAGTTCAGGAGAATTATGGAGTGCTGTTATTTCGAAATCGAGGTCAGCAGATATTGGCATTTTGCTGATTTTATTAATCGCATTACCGTTTCCCGTTCCGACATCAAGTATTTTATGAGACGGTAAACTTCTTAAATATTCAAATAAATTTTTTAACCCGCCGATTCCATAAAGATATTCTTTTCCACTTCTGTTCATCTTATATGGTTCTTCTTTCTCCATTTCTAATTCTCTTGCTTTGCGAACCTGCTTTGCGACTGACTTTCTATCATCTGCAAATATTCTTTTCTCTATAGGTCTCATAAATTTTAGATAGTTTTTATATTTTAATACTACTGTCTATTTTTTAACGCATTTTTCAAGGTGTCATTATCCGAATACTCGAGTTCAGTGCCAGTGGATAGGCCGCGGCCGAGGGAAGATATTTTTATATTGAGTGGCTCGGTAATGGGTTTGAGCTGATTGCGAATATAAAAATCAGTATGGTTGCCCTGTGGATTTAGAGAAAAAGCTAAAATTACTTCTTTCAGATTTTTTTCGTTTTGGATTCTTTTGATTAATTCTTTTATTCTGATTCTAGAATTTGTATTTTTTTCCACAATAGGCACCAGTCCTCCCAAAATAAAATATTTGCCATCATAAACTCTACTTTTGCTGATACTCTCTAGGTCTGAATCTTTTTCAACAACCATCAAGGTGGAAGTATCAGTATTTTGGTTTTTGCAGATATCACACACAGCGTCTTTGTCTTTATTTGATAGGAAAAATCTAAAACATTCTTTGCATTGGGTCACTTCTTTTCTCAATTCAGAAACTAAGCTACATAAACTTTCAGCATATGCGGAATTCTTATGCATCAGGAAATAAACAAAACGTTTGGCTTGTCTTTCCCCAATTCCAGGGAATTCTTTAAAAATTTCAGTTAATTTTTCTATGGTGTTCATGACTAAAACTCTTCCAAGTCATCGCTTATCTTTGATGCAGAAAATTCGCTAAGGTTGCTCTTTTCGAGATTTAAGAAGGTGGTGGTTTTCACATCAAAATAAAGATCTACTTTGCCGGTGGGGCCGTTTCTGTGTTTTTCGATTAAAATTTCGGCGATATTTGTTTTTTCAGATTCGTCTTTGCCCCTGTCTTCGTTGTGAATGAACATTACCACATCAGCATCTTGTTCGATCGAGCCCGAGTCTCGAAGGTCTGAGAGTCTAGGCTTGCCACCACGCGATTCTACTGCACGGGAAAGCTGGGAAAGCGCTAAGACCGGCACATCGAGTTCTTTTGCTAAGCTTTTTAGTGATCTGGAAATTTCCGTCACTTGGTTTACCATTGAGTCGTAATTCTTAGAAGTCGTCATAAGCTGCAGATAGTCAACGACGATGAGGTCGAGTCCTTTTTCGGCTTTTAATCTGCGAGCGAGGGCCTTCATTCTGACTATAGAATTGCCTGGTTGGTCATCGATAAATATTTTTGCTTTGGCCAGTTTGTCCAGCGAGTCGCGAAGTTGCGAAAAGTCTCTGTCGGAGGATAAATGTCCGGTGCGCAGATTCCAGGCATTCACTCGTGACTGCGCCGAAAGCATTCTATCTACGAGTTGCTGAGATGACATTTCAAGAGAAAAAATCAGTACGGATTTATCATGGATAACGGAAGACATGCGAGCTATGTCGAGCGCAAGTGTCGTTTTACCCATCGAAGGTCTGGCGGCGAGAATAATTAAATCGGATTTTTGTAGCCCTGAGAGCATGGTGTCCAGATCTTTGAAGCCCGTCGCTAGTCCTCGAAGCAATCCTTTGTGTTCGTGCAATTTTTCTAGACGTTCCCATGCTTCAGGCAGAGCGTCTCGAAGGTTTGTATATTTCTGACTCTTGGGGGAGGATATCACGCTAAATATTTTCTTTTCCGCCATGTCAAGAATGTCATCCATATGGTCATCGCTTTCCTCGAAACCAAGTTCCGAGACATAATCCGCCGCTTCTATCAAACTTCTCAATATGTATTTTTTTTGAACAATATTAGCGTAATGTTTTAAGTTGGTGGAAGAGGGTACTAGGTTTACTATTTCTGCTAAATATTGGTTGCCTCCTATTCTCTCAAGGGATTTTTGCTCGTTCAGCTTAGTGGAAAGTGACAGCATGTCTATGGGTTCACTGGCGACGGATAGATCAAGCATGGCCTTGAATATTATTTTATGCTTTTCAGCATAGAAAGAATCCGCGTTTATTATGTCTTCCACTTCGTGGATTGCGTCTTTTCGCAACATAATAGACCCCAACACCGCTTGTTCGGATGGGATGCTCTGTGGAGGGATGCGTAGGTTCGCTTTACTTGTTTTTGCCATTAGAAACATTCTAGCAATAGTAACAATATAGTCAAAGTTCTAAAATGCATAAGTATGTTACTAAAATGGGGATAATTTCATAATAAATGTGGTAATATAGAACCATGTCTAAAAAAGTATTACTGTCAGGTATTCAGCCTTCAGGTAAACCGCATATTGGCAATTATTTTGGCATGATGAAACAAATGTTGGATTTACAGGACGAGTATCAGTGTTACATGATGATAGCTGATTATCATGCTTTAAAGTCCGTGCAAGATCCTAAGATAATGCGTGGGAATATTATAGCAGTTCTTTTGGATTTCCTGGCAATTGGTTTGGATCCCAGAAAGGCAGTATTTTTTAAGCAGTCTGATATTTCTGAGCATACTGAACTCACTTGGATATTCGATACTATCACGACCATGCCATATCTGATGCGGGCTCATGCCTTTAAGGATGCTGAGGCGAAGAACAAAGAAATAGATGTCGGCACTTTTAATTATCCAATGCTCATGGCCACAGATATTTTACTTTATAGTCCTGATGTTGTTCCGGTAGGTCAAGATCAGAAACAACACATAGAGATTACTCGCGATACGGCCGAAAAATTCAACCACATTTTCGGCGAAACATTTAAGTTGCCAGAAGCAAAGATTATAAAAGATTTGGCAGTTGTACCAGGAACGGATGGACGCAAAATGAGTAAGAGTTATGGGAACACCATTCCTCTTTTTGCGGAGTATGAAGAAATCAAGAAGTGCGTGATGAGTATTGTGACTGATTCCAGCGGTGAAACCCCTGTAAATGTTTTTTCCATTCACAAACTTTTACGGGATGAAAAAGAATTAAAGAAAATTTACGAAGAGAAAGCAGGGAAGTATAAAGAGCTCAAAGAAATGTTGATAGAAGACTTGGAGAAATTCATCGCGCCACTCCGTGAAAAAAGGAAAGAATTTGAAAAAGATATTCCTCGTGCGTTGGCAATTTTAAAAGAAGGCGGAGAAAAAGCCAAAAAAGTCGCTTCTCAAAAAATGGCAGAGGTGCGCCAAAAAGTTGGAGTTTCAGTTTACTAATTTCTCAATGACAAACTATCATCCAACTGTCGACAAAATCAAAGATATTCTTGTTGAAAAAAAATTCTGGTTTGAAACTTTTGAACATGTTCCAGTGACGACCAGTGAAGAGGCAGCACGGCAAAGGCCAGAATATCAACTGAAGCAGGGAGTGAAGGCCTTAATTGTAAAGGCAAAAATGCCGGACAAAAGCAAGAAATTTATAATGGTTTGTGTTTCTGGAGACAAGAAATTCGATTCCAAGAAGCTCAAAAATGTTTTTAGTATTGTGGACACCAGACTTGCTACAGAAATGGAAATATCTGAAATAACCCAAGGTGTGCAAAGAGGGGGAGTACCACCTTTTGGGAATATTTTTAATTTGCCAATATATGCGGATTTCAATATCTTTGAAAACGAAAAAATTATATTTAATGCAGGTGATAGATCCTACTCGATAGGAATGTTCTCAAAAGATTATAAAGAAATAGTAAATTCCCAAATAGGAGATATTTCACAGTAGGATATTATTTTATTAATCAGAGCTCTACATATCACTGTGCTGATATTTGTGGTATACTATAATCATTATGAAAAATAATTCTGAACAATATAAAAGAGAAATAATCGAGGTAATTTATAAAATCTCTAAAAATAAAGAACTTCTAGGTGATTTTATTGAAGACATACTGACGCCACGTGAATTTGGCAACATTGGCGTCAGGTGGCAAATAGTAAAGCGTCTTGCCAAAAGAGAGCACCATCAGGCCATAGCGGAAGATTTACATTTAGGGGTAGGGACCGTTACCAGGGGATCCCGTGAAATGCAAGACAAAGAAGGAGGGTTCCGACGAGCCTTGAAACTTCTCAAAGTCAGTTAAAAGCGTTATTCTAAGTACAGTAAAAAAGGTATAAATAACAGCATACTAGTATGATAAGATACTTATCCACAGGTAGGCTTACACCGTCCTTGCTTTTATTTTTTATTTATGCTAGCATACTAGTATGATGATATCAGAGAATAAAGACAAAATAAAAACTGTGGGAATAATTGGTGGTCTCGGACCCGAGACTACAGCAGAATTTTATTTGGAGCTTATTTTTTCGTGCAAACAGTTAAATAAGACCAATTACCCACAAATTCTAATCAACAGCATTGCTTTGCCGTTTGATATTGAAAAAGAGGCTATTGCTGAAGGTGTCGGAGAGAAAAAGTGTTTGCCGTATCTTCTTGATGCTGCGAAAAACTTAGAAAAGGCTGGTGCCGACTTTTTGGTGTTGCCATGCAATTCTTTACACGTGTTCATTGGTGATATAAGAAATGCAGTCAAGATTCCGGTTTTATCTATCTTAGAAGAAACATCTAGATTTCTTAATAAGCAAAAAATCGATAAAGTTGGAATTATCGCTACTTCAATAATTATCCGAAACAAGTTATATGAGAAATCTTTAAAACAGAGCAAAATTAAACAGATTATCCCTAGTGGTTTACAACAGGCCAGAATTGGTAAACTAATCTACAATCTGGTTTCGACTAGATACGACAATAAGGATCGTGAGTTATTGATGAAGGTAATAAAGGATTTTGCCAAGAACAAAGTTAGACATGTTATCTTGGCTTGCACTGATTTACAATTATTGATGCCTGAAAATAATAATGGAATTAAAATATACGATACAATGAGAATCTTAGTGGACGCAACGGTTAAAAATATATTTAAATAAATGGTAACACTGTATATCTTTCTGGTTGTTGCTTTTTAGGTTTACAGTGTTATTATTAAACAATAGCCTTTGAACCAGCTGACACTGGGGAGTCCTGCTTTCGCTCAAGCTTCTGCGGGACAAGGCGAGGGAAGAAAGCTGAAAGGCGAGTAGAATCCTCCGTAGAAACTGCGTTAAAGTTTGAAATGAAGCACCCGCCTACGCCATAGGCTTCGGACGGGCAAGAAGTAGGGTGGCACCGTGGTTCGACAAGAATCGCCCCTGCAAATTTATCAACCAAGGTAAGTTTGGAGAGGCGATTTTTGTTTTCTCCAGTAAGTTTTTGGAAATTAACTTTTCTTCGGTACGAATTTTTTGAAGCTTAAAAAATTCTGAAATGCTCGGCTCGTCAGCCTCGCAACCCCTGCGAAAAGCTATTTCCAAAAACTTCTATAAAAAAACTATGAAAAACAGAATTTTATCTAGAGAAGTGAAAGACCACAAAGGAGAGGAAGTGTTGATGCAGGGATGGCTTCACAAGAAACGTCCGCTTGGCGGGATGGTGTTCTTAGTGTTGCGAGATCGCGGAGGAGTCATGCAGATTTTGATTGAGGATAAAAGTGAAATTGAAAAATTGGAAGGAATGCAGATAGGTACAGTGTTGGAAATAGTGGGCACTGTCACGGAAGAGCCACGCGCTCCCGAAGGAGTGGAAATTCATAATCCTAAAATTACAGTGGTGTTGTCGGTCACTGAAGCTTCTCCGATAGAAATAGATAAACCTTTGGGGCACAAATCGGACAATTTGGACACTCTGTTTGATTATCGAGTGATAGGACTTAGAAATTTACGTGAAAGGGCGGTATTTAAAATCCAAGCCGAAGTTCGAAATCAAGTACGAGAATATCTCAAAAGTCAAGATTTTACAGAGTTTAGTTCGCCTAAACTTCTTCCGGGCGCGACTGAGGGGGGCGCTGAAGTTTTCAAGCTGGATTATTTTGGCAAAGAAGCCACTTTAGCCCAGAGCGCTCAATTTTACAAACAGATACTGGTGGGGGTGTATGAAAGGGTGTTTGAAATCGGCTCTACCTATCGAGCTGAGCCTAGCGCTACTCCTCGTCACATGACCGAGTTTCAGACGATTGACGTCGAGATGGGTTTCATTGAACTTCAGGACTTGCTTCATTTGATGAGTGGCTTTATGAACTTTGTAATAGAGAATGTTTGGAAAATTTGCGAGAAAGAACTCGCAATGTGGGAAGCTACTAAACCGATTTTAGCCAAGGAGATTCCACAGATCACCATGGAGGAGATTCACCAGAAATACTCAGCTGCCAATGAACAACAGACGATAGGTGAAAAAGACTTGCGTCCGGATGAGGAGAAATGGATATGCGAATACGCCAAAGAAAATCTAGGAAGCGAAGCGGTTTTTGTGACTGATTGGCCGAAGGAAGGAGCGAAGTTTTACCATAAATTTAAAGATGACAATCCGGAAATTGCTGAACGCGCGGACTTGCTTTTCCGCGGGGTTGAAATAGCCACCGGTAGCATGCGAGAACATCGCTATGACATTCTTACCAAGCAACTTCGAGAAATGGCCGGCGGCAACCCTGACTCGGATGGATTCAAATATTTTTTTCAGGCTTTTAAATATGGAATGCCCTCAGAAGGTGGATTTGGCATGGGTCTTGAAAGATTGACTCAGAAAATTATCGGTCTGGCAAATGTGAAAGAAGCGACGCTTTTCCCAAGAGACATGAATCGACTGGCTCCGTAATGTAATAAGTAATGAATTACGTAATTTCAGGCAGAATAATAAAAGGAGAAGGATATGGTAAAAAAATTGGCTATCCGACAATAAATTTGGACAGGAGGAATTTTTTGAAGTTAAAAGAAAAACCAAATTTTGGGGTGTATGCTGGAAAAGCGACACTGAATACTATGTTAAACACCGAGTGTTTAACATATAAGGCAGGGATTGTTATCGGGCCACTTGATAAAAAGGGTTTACCCAAAATCGAGGCGCATTTGATTGGTTTTAAAAAAGATATTTATGGAGAGAAAGTTACGCTTGAGATTAATAAATTCATTAGAAAATTTAAGAAATTCAAAACCAAAAAAGAATTAAAAGAACAGATAGAGAAAGATTTAAAAAAGTGCTAAACTTAAAACCTATGAAAAATTACACCGGTCCTATATTTATAATCATTGCTGCGTCGCTCTGGGCTCTTGATGGTCTTATTCGGCAACATTTGTATACACTTCCCCCGATCACGATAATCTTTTTCGAACACTTAATAGGTCTGATTATTTTATCTCCTTTTGTTTTTAAACATGTTTTAAAAGCAAGGCTAGCGAAACGTGAATGGTGGCTACTCGTTTTAGTATCCGTCTTAAGCGGACTTTTGGGGACCATATGGTTTACGGCGGCGCTCGGGAAAGTGCATTTTATTTCCATCTCGGTTGTGTTTCTTTTACAGAAGCTTCAACCGATCTTTGCTATCACTACAGCCAGGATTTTTCTGAAGGAACACTTAGATAAAAGATACATCAAATGGGCCCTCTTGGCGCTGGTCTCAGCGTACTTCGTTACTTTTGCGGACGGAGTGGTGAATTTAGAAACAGGTGAGGGAACGGTCATAGCCGCTCTTTTGGCGCTCGGCGCCGCTTTTGCCTGGGGGTCTTCCACCACTTTTTCCAAAATGCTTTTAGGTAAGGTGGATTTTAAAGTGAGTACGTTTTACAGATTTTTGATAACTCTGCTAGTCGCTTTACCCGTTCTCTTTTTGTTCGGGGGTGCTCAAAATGGGGGAATGGCGATGCCTTCTGCCACCCAGTTTGGCTTCTTGGCGCTTATTGCCGTTTCGACCGGCATGGTCGCGCTTTTGATTTATTATAAAGGGTTGGCAAAAACACCCGTGCGGGTCTCCACGATTTTGGAGCTGACTTTTCCTTTTGTAGCCATTTTGTTAGATTTTATTATAAACCATACAGTGCTTTCTATTACTCAATGGATCGCGGCTGTCCTGCTCGTCTTTAGTATTTATCAGATAGCCAGGTTGCGAGAAAGTATGTCAGATAATCTGATACAATAATTAAGCATGAATGATTTATTAAATAAAAAGTGCGTGCCGTGCGAAGGGGGAGTCAAACCTCTCGACAAAAGCGAGGCAGAGAGATTGTTGGCGCAAATTCCTGGTTGGAGTTTGATTTTAGACCTGAGTCGCAAACCGGAACAAGTGCAATTCGGAGCGAGAATCTCCAAAGAATACAACTTCAAAGATTTCATCGGGGCGATAAATTTCGTAAACAAAGTAGCGGAGATTGCC
>CAYIEM010000002.1:0-58184 GCA_964362545.1 uncultured Candidatus Saccharibacteria bacterium | reverse complement strand
CCTACACGACGCTCTTCCGATCTATGAAGCTCTACTCCAACTTATTATAGAAAAATTTCGCATGGCGGTCATTTTGAAATACGTGCCGAAATTGGAAAAGGAGCTGGCGGGGGATTTGGGAGAAGAAGATTTGGTTTTTTTGAAAGGTTTGGTAAAAGATAATCCCGAAATGTTTCATTCTTCCACTCTGGCGATACTGCTAGAAGCCTATAGCGACATCGACCGCGCTTTCATTTCCGAACTTCCGCTTGAGCTTGCGTTAGTAAATATAATAGGCAAGGAATAAGAATAATTGTGCAATAATTATTATTGCAACCGCATTTACAAATTTTTATTAATTATTTATGTCTATGGAAAAAAAATTGTATAAACAGGAACATACGTTTTGTCTAGATGGCAAAGCACATATCTGGGATGATGTAGTTAAATGTTCTATTTGTGAGAAGCTAGTCTCAGTATGCCGCCTTTGTAAGGAAAAAATTACTCATGCATGTAAGAAAGATGAAAAGAATGAATAATCTATGACATATGTAAATGAGTTGAAGTAAATAATTACTTTTAACTTTCATTTGGCTTAATTGAGTAGAGACTTGTTTTATGGTATATTTTCCATGTTTTCAAATATCGTTTATATATATATTGGGAGATCGTCTAACGGTAGGACCGGAGCCTTTGAAGCTCTTAATCTTGGTTCGATTCCAAGTCTCCCAGCCAAGAAATAGAAGTTTAGTAGTTTCCGCTAGGCAAGACCTAGCGGAAACAAGTTGGAAAATTAATTATATATACTAAAACAATGAAGGAAATAGAAATCAAAGCAAAACTGGTAAATCGAGAAGGAATAATGGAAAGGCTGAAGGCCTTAGATTGTGTCTTTGGTCCGATGATAAAACAAGAAGATATAGTATACGTGAAAAATGTTGGCTCGTTGAAAGAATTTTGCGCCAATGACGTATTTCTTCGAATCCGAGTGAATGACAATAAAAAAGTTTTCTTCACTCTTAAGAAGAGAGACGGCAATCTTGAAGCGACAGAGCATGAGGTTGAGATAAGTTCCAAAGGGGAGATGGAACAAGCCCTTTTTCTTATGGGATACAGGGAAGCTGTTCAGGTGAATAAGACAAGAGTGAAAACTCATTTTGATGGTTGCGAGATTTGCATTGACGAAGTTGAAGATTTAGGGAGTTTCATTGAGATGGAGAAACTTACCGAAACTGGAGATGTGAAAACAATACAAGAGGAAATGTTTAAATTTTTTGAGTCAATCGGTGTGAAACGCGAAGACCGTGTATTTTTAGGATATGATATTCTCATGTTACAGAAGAGGGAACAAACTATCTAATTAGATATGCGGAAAAATATTTTGATAACAGGATTACCTAAAAGCGGAAAAACAACACTTTTAAAGAAAGTTATTTCAGATATTCCTTTTAGGGTTGGTTTTGTTACGAACGAAATTCTTGAAGAGAATAAACGAGTGGGTTTTGAGGTGGTCACACATCTTGAACATAAAGCAGTGCTTTCTCATCTAGATTTCAAAACTCCATTTAAAGTTGCTAGATATTTTGTGAATGTGCAAAATTTAGAGCCACTGATCACAGAGGTTTTCAATTTTGGCGACGAAGATATCTTGTATTTAGACGAAGTCGGCCAAATGCAACTTTTTTCGGAAAAATTTAAAGGACTGGTTCTAAAGTTTTTAAATTCTCAAAACACTTGCATCATGACTGTCTCTGAAATATTCGAGGATAGCTTCATAGAAGATATTAAAAAACGTGATGACATTATTTTAGTTGAGATTTCGGTAGAAAATAGAGATGGCAGGACGGAATTTGTACGACAATTACCAAGAAAAATTGAAAAAGCCAGGAATTATATAAACGAGCCGGTTAGATTCGTAAAACAAAATGACAAAATAATATTAAATTCGGAACACGGCACAAGGACCCTTATTTTACAAAACGAGGGACAATGGTCGTGTGACTGCGATTTCTTCAAGCAATATGCTATTTGCAGTCATTCTTTAGCTACTGCCGAGTTGTATAAAAATAGCATATAATTAAGTTATGGAAGATATAAAATATCCGGGGGTGGGTCTGGGAGTGGTTATCGTCAATGAAGACGGTAATATTTTGGTTGGCAAGCGAAAAGGGAGTCATGCCGCCCTGAAATACTCTATTCCTGGAGGGAAGTTGGGTCTGGGTGAGACATTTGAGGCAGGGGTTGTCCGAGAAATCAAAGAAGAAACCAATTTGGATATTTTTGATCCAAAGGTTATTGCCGTTAGTAATAATTTAGAAACTTTCAAAGAAGAGAAGAAACATTACGTCTCCGTGATTTTGTTAGTGAAAAAGTTTTCCGGCGAATTGAAACTTATGGAGCCAGCAAAATGCGAGGAATGGATTTGGGTAGATCCGAAAGAACTCCCTCAACCCCATTTTGACGCAAGTCTTTTGGCTGTCAAATGTTACCTAAGCAGAAGTTTTTACGAGGGGATCAGGGAATTATAAAATGGTACAACTAAAGAACAAGCACATCATAATATATTCACACGGGTTCGGAGTTTTGGAGGATGACTGTGGGATATTTACGGATATAGCCAAAGCATTATTGGTGCGAAAATTAAAAAATCTTTTAGATTAGGTAAAAAAATAAACTTTGTGTTACAATGGACGACATTATTGGTAATATATAAAAATCATGTCAAAAACATTATTGGGAGTAGTGGTGGCGATATTAGCGTTAATAGGTGGATATTTCGCCTTGGGTTTAAATAAGGAACAGACTCCAGAAGTTGAAGAAAAGACTGTCGTTCAAGAAGAAACTAAAAATACCAACGAAGAAGCTACTGAAACTACTAGTGACGAACCAGAAATTACTGTTTCGACGACAGAACAACCAAGCAGTAAAAAAATGGCCTTTAATGAATTCATTAAAAATGGCGGTTCATACAAATGCGAAGTCAAGCAAGCTCTGAGTGATATGGACAATAGTGGAACGGTTTATATTGATGGAGAAAGAATCCGAGGTGATTTCACGACTATCGCGGAAGGGAGAAAGATGGACACTTCTTTTATTTTCCGAGAAGGGTATTCATACACCTGGTCTTCAGCCTTACCAAACACAGGTTTCAAAATGAAGGTTGAAAAAACTGCTACAGGCGACACAAAAGCAGACACTAGCGGCACCTACTCTTGGAACGCCGAACAAATCGGGGATTATAATTGCGTGGCTTGGACAGTAGGCTTGGACAAGTTTGCTTTGCCCAGGGGAGTAACTTTTAATGAAGTTGGTGCTCAATAATAAGTTTATGAAATATTTTCAACGTTTAAATAAATTTGCTCCGCTTATACTTCGTTTTGGTTTGGCTTTTGTCTTTATTTGGTTTGGCACTAACCAATTGCAGGATGCGGCAAGATGGGTCAGCTTTCTTCCAGATTGGGTTTCGGCACTTCCTATATCTCAGATTCATCTGATATACGCAAACGGAATATTCGAGATTATAGCCGCAATACTGCTTTTGCTTGGTGTACGCACAAACATCGTGGCTTTGCTGTTGTCTATTCATTTATTTATTATTGCTTCCTCGATCGGGTTTTCGGCTACGGGTGTTCGGGACATGGGGCTTGCTGTGGCTGCTTTGACACTTTCTTTATTAGGGGCCGGTCCTTTTTCTGTAGATTCTCATTCGCATGAGCTTCCTATTCCAGAAAAATAATCTTTTTATCTTATCGTTAATATTGGTCGCTGCGCTTTTGGGCGCAGGGGCAGGAGTCTTTGGAAAAATCGCTTTGCGTGAGATACCGCCTTTTTCTTTTACTTTTCTTCGATTCCTGGTTGCCTTTGTTTTCCTAATACCGTTTTCTATTAAATCCCTGCCCGCTTTCAGAAAGAAGGATTACAAAATAATCCTTCTTTCGTTGTTGGCCTCTGCCAATGTGGTGTTGTTTGCGTTTGGTATTAAACACACTACGGCCAACATAGGTCAGGTAATTTACACCGCTGTCCCCATCTTCTCGGCGGTTTTTTCTTTTTACTTTCTGAAAGAAAAATTCGATGCTCGGAAAATAATGGGTATAGTCATAGGTTTTTTGGGAGCGGGGTTTGTAGTTTTTTTACCCCTTATCTCGGGTGGTAGCGACGGCAGTTCACTTTACGGGAATCTAATAATTTTCCTAGCTATGCTTTCTATCTCGCTGTATTGGGTGCTTTCCAAAAAAATCCAAGCCGAATACACACCGATGCAAATAAACAATTATTTTATTTTGACTACTGCGTTTTGCATGCTTTTCTTGTCCGTTTTGGATTTTTTCAACAGTCCTCGCTGGTGGGAGGGCGTTTCTACTGGTGCGTACTGGTCACTTCTTTTTGTAGCTGTTTTTTGCACTGCCATCTACTATCTCTTGCATCAGATTATTGTAAAAAAAGCGACGCCGGTAATGGCCTCGATGATACTATACCTGCAACCCTTCGCGACTTTCATCCTTTCTTACTTTTTTCTTTCCGAGAAAATCACTCTTCTTTTCCTGGCAGGCGTAGCATTGTCGTTTTTAGGAGTTGGGATATATAATTCTGCCATAAAGATAAACGGAATAAAATATAAAAAAGGAAAAACTGAGAAAGATTTTTTCGAATTAATAAAAAGCGATCAGCCGGGCATTCGGGATTCAGTCCACATCTTCGGCAACCTTGATCACCTGAGAGATGGAGATTTAGAAAAGAACGGAGACTTCTATATGAAATACTGGGCATTTACCAAAGACGAGCACGTTTTACACGAAAGAAAAAAACATTTTTCATCTACGGAATATACCCTTATTATCAAGGGCAAAATACGAGGACACATCGGCGAAGAACCCGTGACACTTGGTACCGGCGAATATGTGGTGATTCCGGCCGGGACTCCGAACAATCTTGTGGAAGAGGTGCTCGAAAACGCCGTGGGTATAACCATTAAATCTCCGAGTATTAAATACGACACTACGAATGTGATATAATCGAGTTTTATTTTATAAATCCTCCGCTTTGGTGATGCCATAAGTTGGCGTAGACCCCCCTCCTTTCAATGAGTTCCTGATGATTCCCCATCTCAGCGATTCTTCCATTTTCCAGAACAATAATTCTATCCATCTTCTGAATAGTAGAAAGTCGGTGCGCGATGACCAATGTAGTTTTTCCTTTCATGAGTTCGACGAAAGCGCTTTGAATATATGATTCACTTACACTATCAAGCGAACTCGTGGCTTCATCAAGCACAAGAATGGGGGCGTTCTTCAACATTGCTCTAGCTATCGCCACTCTCTGTCTTTCTCCGCCGGATAGCTTAATTCCGCGTTCCCCGACCATAGTCTCGTATCCGTTTGGCAATTTTATAATAAATTCGTGAGCATGAGCCTTCTTAGCGACTTCCTTCACTTCTTCATCTGTTGCGAGTTGTTTGCCGTAAGAAATATTTTCTTTAATTGTTCTGTGAAATAAAATGGATTCTTGGGGAACATAAGAAATAATAGCTCGTAAATCGTTTTGCTTTAATGTGCTTATGTCTTGTCCGTCTATGAAAATCGAGCCTTTTGTAACATCAGCGAAGCGAAGCAAGAGCTTGGTAATGGTCGATTTACCTGCACCCGAATGTCCTACGAGACCTATGCGTTCCCCGGGTTTTATCATAAGAGTGAAATCATCAAACACAGAAGCTCCCCCCATGTATGTGAATGATATATCGTCAAAGAAAATACTCCCTTCTTTTGTTCTTAATTTTTGAGGTTCTTTAGGATCAGAAATATCTATTTTAGTGTCGAAAATGTCTATTACTTCCTTCATGTCCGTTAAAGCTTTCATGGCTTTTGTCACGGATCTGCCTAAACTCCAAAGAATCTCAAACAGATTGAGCATATAAGCTTGAACTAACACAATCACTCCCAGTGATAATTCGTCTATGTACCAAAGGTGAATGCATAAAAAAAGAATGGTTACTTGAAGTATTCCCATCAATAAAGCTTGTACAGTATTCTGCATGTTGGCAAAAATCCAAGCCTTGCGCCTTTTTATTTCTTCATCTTTGGTTACTAGCCCGAACCTTTCTTGTTCTTTCTTTTCGCTACTAAAAATCTTTATATTTATTATGTTCAATATTGAATCGGCTAAACTTGCCGTGACCAAAGAATCAGCTTCTGCTTCTTGTGTGTCATACTTTATTTTTTGCTTTATAAACAGGAAGGTTACTAAAATATAAAATAATGACCAACCGAGAAATATATATGCAAGAATAGGCGCTTGCGTTAAAAGAATGATCACTATCCCGGTGATTATAACCAAAGAAAACCATATCTGAAAACTAAGAATGTCCATGAACGTTTCGAAAGATTTGGCGAAACGTTTTGATTTAGCTACGATACTTCCGGAAAAATTATTAGTAAAAAAATGATAGGAGTGACCAAGTAAACGTTTGAAGGTAGAGTCGTGTAATTCTTTCATTATCTTGCTTTCGAAGATAGTGAGCATATAATCGCCGGCGCGATAACCCACATTCTGTAATACAACTGCCAGGCACAGAGTTATGCCGAGAGTCATGGCTTGCTGTAAAATAACTTCCTTCAAATTTCCTGAGACGAGAGTATCTATAACTTGCTTATAGATGAAAGGCTTGAAAATGCTGTCAAATATGATTCCTACCCCATAACTCACAAATATCAACGTAAAAGATAACCAGTGCGCTTTGGCATGAGGCCATAAATAAAAAAATATCCGCGAATAATTCCTTTTCATTTTGCCATTATAGCAGAAACTTTTAATTTAATCAGGTTTATATATAAAAATATAATGTGTTATTATTTATGGTATATAAATACCCAGAACAATATGGACGATATTTTAGAATTTGGCATAAAAAGAGACAACGAAGAGCGTAGAGATGGCGGATGCGCTGTTGTTTTCGATCCTGTGAACCAAAAATATGCCGTGGGGAAATTACCTGATGGAAATCTATGGCTTTTTTCAGGAGGAGTAGAGGAAGGAGAGGATATAAGAGAGGGTGTCTTAAGAGAGGTGAGGGAAGAAAGTGGGCTTTATGATTTTTTATACATTGAGAAAATAGCAGAGGCATTGGCGCATTATCGAAATCCTCTTAAAAACGTCAATCGCGTAGCTCACACAACATGTTTTCTGGTTATATTAAAGAGTATGAATCTAGAATCCACTAAGTTGGAAGAACATGAAAAATTTGTTTTAACATGGCTGGGAGCCCGAGAGATTTTAGATAGTTTCGAGTTGAGAAATAAAAAGGATCAGGGTTCTGGTCACTGGATTTACTATTTGAAAAAATCAGTCGCTAGAGCGAAAGAATTGGGATACGATAAAACAAGCCAGATTGACTAAAAACGTTATTATTTTGCGATACGGTTTTTTCATGTTAAAATGCAGCTTTGTATGACTAAAATAAAGGGTTTCATAAAAAAGAGGAAATATGTCCTTATATTGCTTATCGTTGTCGTGTTTCTGATTACCTTAATTTTTAAGCAAAAAAATGGTGAGGTAGAAAGTTATGCTATGCAAAGAGCTGACATAAAACAATGGGTTGCGCTTTCTGGCAAGGCGGAAACGAGTCTCAAAGCTGATCTTGGTTTCGCTTCTTCTGGCAGACTTTCGCAGATTAATGTAAAAAATAACCAATCTGTGAAAAAGGGACAAATGTTGGCGCAACTTGAAATTGGTGATCTTTTAGCTGATCTTTATATAAAAAAAGCAAATTTTAAAACATCTTATGTCGATTTAAAATCGGCAGAAAACAACTTGAAGCAAATTATTTCTCAAGAAGATGCAAAAGTTGCCAATGCTTACAGGAATTTACTTACTGAAGACTTGACGCTGGTTCCAGGTTCAGATAACTATACCGTAACCTATCCCAACATAACAGGTATTTATAATGGTGGAGAAGGAACTTATAAGATAATCATACACGGAGAAAGTGTGACAACTGATAATTTTACTCTTCTTACTTTTAACTTAGAAAAGAATAATCGTTCCATAAATAAAGAAAAGCCGACACCGCTCGGCACAGAGGGTCTTTATGTTTCTTTTGATGATGATTTGGAAGACTATAGGGATACTGTTTGGTATTTAGAGATTCCGAATAAATCGGGCGCATCTTATTTAGCAAATTATAACGCATACATTGAAGCAAAAAATGATCGCGATTTAAAAATTAAAGATGCGCAGGCCGAATATGACAAACTTCTAACGAAAAAAAGTGATGGATCTTCTGTGGCGGAAGCAGAAATAGAGAAGATAAATGCGCTCATTAGAAAAAATACGATCTATGCTCCATTCGAAGGACTAGTAACCAATATCGAAAAAGAAGTTGGCGAAAGTGCTGGCGCGGGAGAAAGAGTTATTTCAATTTTGGGCAGGGGAAATTTGGAAGTCGTACTTCAGGTTTCCGAACTCGATGTTTCCAAACTTAGAGTAGACGGGCCGGTCGCGTTAACTTTTGATGCATTTAAAGGTGAAGAATTTTCGGGAATTCTAAAAACCATAAATTCTCGCGAAACTCTTCTTGACGGCGTGCCAGTATATGAAGCTTTTGTGGAATTGAAATCTGACCCCAGAATAAAAACAGGCATGAGTGCCAGTGGCGTTATTGTATTAAGTGAAGCGACAAATGTCCTATCCATTCCCTCTTATTTAGTTAAAAAAAAAGACAACAATAATTTTGTGCGGGTGTTGTCCCCGGGCGGAGGCATAGAAGAAAGGGAAATAACGCTTGGGCTTACTGGTTCTGATAGTATGGCTGAAGTTCTTACAGGACTTACCGAGGGAGAGAGGATAGTTTCTTTCAAATAAGGGACGAATAAATAATGAAAGAGGATACAACTAGAATAAAAAAAATTGGAAACATTATCCGAGTGGGTTGGTTCCTTGCATATAGGCAGATAAAAGGTTCAAACAAATCAACCACAATGTTGATAGTGTTTATAATGATGCTGACATTTCTCAATCTCGTAGTTGTTTCTGGTATATTAGTGGGTCTCATTGAGGGTGGAAATATAGCCAACAAAGAGCAGTATACGGGAGACGTAATAATCAAAACTATCGCCGGCGAAAAAGATATCAAGAACACTCATTCGCTTCAAAATACCCTAGAAAAAATGCCGGGAATTTTGAATGTAAGCACTAGGTACATAGAAAACGGTCAGGTAGAAGCAAATTATAAAACTAGACGGGACTTTAGTATCCTACCAGATGTTGCCGTAACTCAAGTAACAGGCATTGATGTGTTGGGGGAAGATAATCTCTCTAATTTATCTAAATACGTGGTGGAAGGAGAATATCTAAACGAAAACGAAAATGGATACGTTCTACTGGGGGCAAACTTGCTTTATCGTTATTCTTCAGATTTCGGTGACACCTTTGCTTCCTTGGAGGGAGTTTTTCCGGGCGAAGAGGTAAAAATCACCGTCGATGGTAATACAAAAACTTTTATTGTAAAGGGAATAGTTGATTCAAAAGTGGGTGAGGTCTCGCTTCGAAGTTTTTTAACCAAAGAGGATTTTTGGAGAATGGTGGATAGGCCTATAGTAAACGGAAATGAAGTTGCCATTAAAATTTCGCCAGATTCTTCTTTGTTCGCCGATCAGTTGAAAAATAATTTAGTGCAAGTTGGTTTTTCAGAAAATGGGAAAATTCAAACAAACATAGAAGCTATCCCGGACTTTTTAAATCAGATTAGTTTAGCTTTTGGGCTTTTGGGGAACGTTATCGGATTAATAGGCATAGTCGTGGCTTCTATCACTATTTTTATCGTGATTTTCATCAATGCTGTTACTAGAAGAAAATATATAGGAATTATGAAAGGTATAGGAATAAAAGAAAAGGCCATAGAAATTTCCTACGTTATTCAATCGATCTTTTATGCAACTCTAGGGGGGTTATTGGGACTTTTAATTGTGTATGGTTTACTCGTTCCTTTTTTCTTGGCGCATCCGCTAGATTTTCCTTTCTCTGACGGCATATTAGTCGCACCTCCGGGTGGTACGATGTTTAAATTCTTCTTACTTCTTTTAGTCACCATCATCGCAGGCTATATCCCGGCTAGGAGGATAGTAAAGAAAAATACGTTAGATAGTATTTTAGGAAGATAAAAGTCATTCTAATATTCTATAGAATATTAGAATGAAATAAAAAACGAAAATGATTAGCATAAAAAATTTACACAAATCATACAAGACTAAAGACCTAGAAACCACCGTTCTACGCGGTATTGATTTAGAAGTTAAAGGGGGAGAATTCCTGGGTATCATGGGTAAGTCTGGCGCTGGTAAATCTACTCTCATGTATCAAATAGGATTACTGGATCATCCGACTTCGGGAGAAATTATTTTAAATGGCATTAGTGCTGAGAAATTAACAACAGAGGAAAGAACAAATTTAAGACTCTCCACACTAGGATACGTTTTTCAAGACTATGCGCTTATTCCAGAACTCTCCGCGGGAGAAAACGTGATGATCTCTCTTTTAATGCAGGGTAAATCTTTTTCAGAAGCTAAAAATATTACCATGGATGTGCTTTCTAGAGTCGGTCTTTCTCACAGAATTGACAATAAGCCGGGCCAGCTTTCGGGCGGAGAACAACAGAGAGTTTCTATTGCGCGGGCAGTGGCGCATAATCCGACAATTTTATTCGCTGACGAACCGACAGCGAACTTAGATAGTATTTCTGGGCAGTCCGTAATAGAGCTTTTCAAAGATTTAAACAGTAAAGGGCAGACTATTGTGATGGTGACTCATGAGGAGGAATATTCCAGATATTGCAACCGTATCGTGTATCTCGAAGATGGTAAAATCGTCAGGCAGACTGTTCAAAAACAAGGTTAAACTTTGTCCAAATTCCAAATTTTTTGTTGTTAAATCACGCATATGCGCAGATTAGCAACACGTAAAATTCTTGATTTGGTTTACGAAAAGCATATAATTTATAATATATGGATGCTGAAATTAAGCAATGCCAGAATTGCAAAAAAGAATTTACAATAGAATCTGAAGATTTTAAATTTTACGAAAAAATAAAAGTGCCTCCGCCTACTTTCTGCCCGGAGTGCAGGTTTGTAAGGCGTTTATGTTTCAGAAACGAGCGTTTTTTATACAAACGCGCTTGTGACCTATGTAAGAAAAGTATAATATCTTCTTACGACTCAGGTGTTTCTTTCCCGGTTTACTGTCCAGAATGTTGGCGAAGCGACGCTTGGGAAGGGTTGGAATATGGAAAAAATTATGATTTTTCAAAGTCTTTTTTTGAACAGTGGAAGGAGCTATTTTCCAGAGTACCAAGACCATCTCTTTTCCAAATAGGAAACTGTTTAAACGTGGAGTACACCCATTTGATAAAAGACGCGAAAAATGTGTATTTATCTTATTCTGTGGTTCTTTCCGAGAACGTTTGGTATTCAAACATGATAGATGATTCAAAAGAAATTATGGATTCCTATAGTGTCACAGAGGGTAATTTACTGTATGAGAATTTAAGTAGTGTTAAAAATTATGACTCTAAATATACTTATTGGTCTTCCAATTGTATGAATTGTAATTTTGTTTTCGACTGTATAAACTGCAGTAACTGTTTTGGGTGTGTGAATTTAAGAAACAAGCAGTATTGCATTTGGAACGAACGATATAGTCGTGAAGAATACTTGGAGAAAACGAAAAACCTAAACATGGGTAGCCATAGTTTCGTACAAGAGACATACAAAAGATTTTGGGATTTAACTCAAAAATTTCCGAGAAAATACTCCAGGATTCTAAACAGTGTGAATTCAATCGGCGACGATATTAGAAATTGCAAAAATGTTAATTTTGCATTTTATGTCTATGACTCGGAAAATACAAAATTTGCTTATAGGTGTAAACAAGCAAAAAATTCTATGGATGTCTGTTTTATGGAAGCTGAATCAGCCTATGAGCACGCATCCGGTGGATCACCTCAAAGTTCTAATATAAAATTTATTATGAATGGGTGCCAAACATCAAACGACATAGAGTATTCGGATTTATGCCAGTCATCCAGTAATTTTTTTGGTTGTACCGGTATTAAATCTAAAAAATACTGTATCTTAAATAAGCAATACGGGAAGGACGAGTATGTAGGCCTAATCAATCAAATAAAAAAACAGATGAGTGACCTGCCGTATATAGATAAGAAAGGGAGAGTATATAAATATGGTGAATTTTTTCCGTTTGAACTCTCTCCTTTTGGTTACAACGAAACTCTGATCAACGATCTTTTTCCTCTCACTAAAGAAGAGGCACTTCAAATGGGTTACAACTGGAAAGACAAAATGGAAAATAAATACGTAACAACAAAAAAAGCGGAAGAAATCCCCGACGATATAAAAGATGTTTCCGATAGCATTTTGAATGAAACCATCGAGTGCGCCATCACCAAGAAACCATTTAAAATCAATCCATCCGAACTTCAATTTTATCGTCGAATGAACATACCAATTCCGCGGATCCATCAAGATGAAAGGTATAAAAAACGTTTTATGCTCAAAAATCCGCCACAACTTTGGCATCGCAAGTGCACGAAAGAAGGTTGCCAAAATGAATTTGAGACTTCTTACGCGCCTGAGAGACCGGAGATAATATATTGCGAGTGTTGTTATCAGCAAGAAGTATACTAAACCTAACTAGAGGAGGTCCGACCTCCTCCAATAAATTTCTTGTTGTGAATTTATGCATATGCGCAAATTCACGACATACATAAATATATATAAATTCCCTTTGACTTATTTTATAAATTTACTATAATTACGTTATGGGAAATCAAGAAGGCTCTTTAAATAAAAGCCTAGTTCCAAAAAGCGTACAAGAAGCTGAATGGTTGACGAGGAATCTTACATTGTCTCCTAATCAGTTGGCTTATGAAGAAAAAAAAAGAGAGTTTGGTTTAAAGATTATAGAACTACAGAAAATGATTGAAACTTTTGAAATCGACCATTCGCTTGAGAATTTAAGTTCTATTACTTCTGTTTCTCCGTCTTTGTATAGTTTGTTGTTAAATGACAAGGAAATATCTGTTGAAGAAGTGGAGCATGCACTAGCAGAAATTAATGAAGAGGAAATTAAAAAATATAAAACAAGGGCAAAGGCAGAAAAAGATTTTCAGTTTATTTTTAAAAAATTTAGTGTGTTAAAGAAGAATGATATTTTTGGTTTTAACACGGAAATTGAGGAATTGGAGGAAGAAATAATACTTATTCACAACGCTATAGGATTTTTTAATTTTAATGAGAAAAATACTATTATCCATAAAAAGGTATCTAATCATCAAGGTAGTTTTGATGACTTTGATGATGATGAAGGACTATAGAGTAACGAAACAAAATTATCTAACCCAATTTGTCAAACACCCGATGTTTGACATATTATATGACTAGGCAATACCTATTAAGTGTTAAACACTCGGTGTTCAACATTAAACCTACGTTCAAGAATCCAACACAACATCAGTTAACTTGTGGTATAATCGGACTATGTCACTAAAAAAGGTCACTATCTTTTTGTTTACGTTAATTTTCATGTTGCCAGTCGGTAATGTATTGGCGCAGAGCAATAACACCGGCTTTGTGTCTGGGAATATCTGGTATTCAAAAGAGCCCTTGGAAGAAGGGGAGAAGGTGAAAATTTATACTTTTATTTTTAACCCTAATAGTAGGGAGTTGTCCGGGACTGTTATTTTTTTTGATAAAACGGTTCTGTTGGGCAAAAAAGATTTCGTTGTCCCTCCCAGGGATGCCCTGGATGTTTCTATAGACTGGACGGTGACAGCTGGAAGCCACGCGATATTTGGGAGAATCGATAATGCTAGATTTTTTGTATCAAAAGGAGTTTACGAAAAAGCTGATTTAGCGGAGGACGAAACAGATAAAAATTCGCAGACTGTATCTAAGAGGATAGTTTCTGGAACAGAAGTAGTGGTTGAAGATAAAACTGAAAATGCTGGCCCTACATCCATTTCTAGTATAAAAGATACGATTTTAGAAAAGACACCTGAGTTTGTAAGCAAACCGATAATTTCAGCCACTAATAGTTTAGAAAAGGTTCGGGAAGATACAAGAATTGCCACAGACATCAAAAGGGAAGAAGTCAGGAACGAAATAAAAGTTTTAGAAGAAGGTAAAACCGAACCAAAAGAAGACAAGGCAGGGAGTCCTCTTCTAAAACCGTTCAAGCAGATAGAATTGTTTCTACTCTCTCTTTTTTCAGTAATTACTGGTGATAGAATAATCTTCTACGGTATTTTAATTGTTATCATCTTTTCTATTCTAAGATTTATTTTCAATAAAATACTTTATTAGACAGGTTTGTATTTTTAGTCTAAGCGTGTAAAATAGAGCTATGTTACTTCGAATTTTGGCGTCCATAGCTCTATTATTTTCGATACTCTACATGCCTCTTTGGCTATCCGCTTTGATGGCTCTGGTAGCGATGATTTATTTCTCTTTTTTTTGGGAAGGTGTAGCCATATTTTTCCTTTCGGATTTACTATATGGAGTAGGAGTATCAAGATACTTCGGCATTTTCTTCGTTTCTTTCATTGTTTGCCTGGCGGTCTTTGTGGTAATAGAATTAGTTAAAAAGAAAATTAGAGTTTCAGAATAAAATGATCAGAAATATACTACAAAGAAAGAAAATCAGAGATTCAAATTTTCTCGTGGAGCCCGACGAGATATTTCTTGATTCAAAGAATTTGCAGAATTTCGACCTTCAACAATTTGAGGGTAGAATAGAAAAGCCGATTTCTAAAAAAACTATCTTTCTTGTAGGCGCTTTTTTTTTGCTATTCTTGATTGCATTCTCTGCTAGGTTGAGCTACCTTCAAATACAAAAAGGGGAAGCGTATTTAAACAGAAGCCAGAATAATGTTTTAGAAAAACAAATACTCTTTAGCGATAGGGGTATTATCTACGACAGAAATAAAGTAGAACTCGCTTGGAACAAAAAAGAAGAAGAAGATTCTTCTGGTGTCATTCGCGCGTATCTGTCTCCTGGGTTTTCACATACCATAGGGTATGTGAGTTATCCAATGCAGGACAGTAAGGGAAATTATTGGCAGACAGAATTCGTGGGGAGGGATGGACTGGAGAAAGAATATAATACAATACTAAAAGGAGAAAATGGAGAAAAAATAGTGGAGATAGACGCTCGCAGGGTAATTCACTCGGAAAACATTGTAAATGCTCCTATCCGCGGAGGGGATTTGACAACGACGATAGATTCGCGCATTCAAAAAGAACTATTTACTTTAATTGAAAAATTATCAGGGAATAACTCTTTTTCTGGTGGTGCTGGCGTATTGATGAACGTTTTGAATGGCGAGATCTTAGCCTCTGCCAGTTTTCCGGAATATGACTCTGAGATTTTATCTCTCGGAGAGGATGCGCAAAGCATCGAGAGCTATCTTACCGACAAGAGAATGATTTTCTTGGATAGAACTATTTCAGGACTCTATACTCCAGGTTCCATTGTAAAACCTTTCCTTGCTATTGGAGCATTGGTAGAAAATATAATTGACCCATATAAAAAAATATTATCGACGGGTTCTATATCGATTCCTAACCCATATTTCCCCGACAAGCCGACTATTTTTAAAGATTGGAAAGCTCATGGATGGGTGGATATGCGAGATGCCATAGCTGTTTCTAGTGACGTTTATTTTTACGAAATAGGCGGAGGTTTCGAAGATCAGAGGGGTTTGGGTATAGCGAACATCGAAAAATACGCGAAGCTTTTCGGTATTGGGGAAAAAACTGGAGTTGACCTACCGGACGAGAAAAGTGGTGTCATGCCTAGCCCCTCATGGAAAGCAAAAAACTTTAAGGGCGAAGAATGGCGAGTAGGTGATACCTATAACACCGCTATTGGTCAATATGGATTTCAAGTGACTCCTATGGAAATGACTCGCGCTATATCTGCCTTGGCGAATTATGGGACGCTCGTCACTCCGCATTATTTATTGGAAAACACAAACTTAGAGGCCTTGCCTCCAAGTGGAGGCCTTGCCTCCAAGTTAATAAATTTGAAAAAAGAGTATTTTGATGTTGTGCGAGAGGGAATGAGGCAGAGCGTCCTCTTCGGCACCTCTTTGCCGCTTAATGTGTCATACGTAAAAGTCGCTGCTAAGACAGGAACAGCGCAACTAGGTGTGAGCAAAAACAAAATTAATTCTTGGATTGTGGGCTTTTTTCCATACGATAACCCCACATATGCATTCACCATAATGATGGAAGCTGGTCCTTCGACAGGGAATGTGGGTGCAGCATCCGTGATGCGTCAACTATTAGATTGGATGTCTATAAGTACTCCAGAGTATTTCGAGTAAACAAAAAAATCCGTCAAAGAGACGGATTTTTTACAGAATTACAAATTATATTTAGCGAGTCAAAGAAATTTTGTCGTTAGAATCTACATCACCATCAGCATCTTGGTCTACTTCTGATTTCGAAGACACTGTTACTTGGAAAGTAGTGGCGTTTTGTGTAATTGTGTAAGCTGTGTTGTAGTTTGTGGGGCTGATCCATGAACCAGGGGTTTGCGGATCAACTGGTAAGACTGCAAGATATGAACTCAAACATGGTGCAAGATTGGTTTTTAAAGCGGTTGCAGGTACAACATATTCTATATTGCGCACGGTATTATCAAGTAAAGAACCAGCTGTACCACTTGTACATGTAAAGATTCCCTTATTATCTACCATATTTTGCTGTACAGCGCTTAATACAGCTTCTACGTTGGCTCGTCTTTGTGATTCTCGAGCATCCAGAAATCTCTTTCCCGGATTGATAGCAACGAGTACTATAGCTGCCAATATAGCGATAATAGCGATAACGACCAATATCTCAATTAAAGTAAAACCCTTCGAATTCCTCAGGACTAAGCCCTTATTTTTCCTATTAAAATTCTTCATAATATTTATTGTTGAATTTATAATTTTTTCCTCCTTGGCGGAACTTTTTCGACTTCTTTAATTCCATATTTATATCACGAGTTTTAGAAAAAGGCAACGATAGGACAGGTTGATAACTCTGCATTTTCTTCGAAGGACAAGATAGGAATATTTGGTATTGCGGCGTCTACCGTGACTGTATAAAAAGTCGCTGCTTTGTTTACGCAAGCATGAGCTCTTATTATTCCTCCACTTTCAACTTTGTATCCGCAAATTCCAGTACCGACTGAAACATTATTATCAAATCCTGTATAAGAATTATTTAGCGCTATTTTTAATCGCGCTATCTCTATACATGCGCTTGCAAGCTCATCACTTCTTTCTTTTGATTCGGAATCCAAGATGTTAAAACGACTGAAAAATCCCGTGAAGGTTAGACTTATTACGGCTAGCAATAAAACGAATGATATGATAACCACCGAAAACAAAGCTATAAATCCTTTTTCCTTGCTTGTTTTTCTTTTCATTTTATATTCTTAGATATTTGCTCGAAGTTGCTGTTTGGCCATCTATGGTAACGGTCGTCATGATGCCTTCTGGGGATGAACCGACAGCAGGAAGGTATGTAAAATTCAAGTCGTCAATATGAACATTGACGGTAGTAATGGGAAAAAAGTCAGCGTCGTCTGTACAGGGGTCGTCTACGCAAAGCTCTATTTTGTTATCGGTGGTATTTAATCTGATGGATAAAGTGTTACCAGCCTTAGTTATTTCCAAAGTGTTTCCACTGCCGGAAGTAGGATTTTCTACGCTTTCAACTCCGGTAAAAACCCAATCTATTTTTTTCAAAACAAAATTCATTTCTTCCTGCGCTACTGTCCGTGCGTTTGTCTTGCCGCTGTTTTGCAAAAGATGGAAGGCGGTCACAACTAGACTTCCGATCATTAAAGAAAAAAGTGCGATATAGATTATGACTTCGATCAAAGTAAAACCTCTATTTTTCATGTTATTTATGGACCTCCGGTTATAACTGAAATATATCCCTTGTCGTTGCTGCTTTCAGAACCTACAAAAATATAATTTCCCTCGCAATCCGTGGCCGTGCCTTGAAGACCCCCCCCGCTACCTGGCGGGAGGGTGAGGGGACTGGCATATTCCGTGATGTTTGTCGGGTCGTCTATCTTCCACGTTTGGAACTGGCCATTGGAAGTGATAAAGAAAGCTAAATAATTTCTTACTATTATTCCGTTTATACTGCTTGTGAAATTTTTCCCTCCTAATTCAGGTAGAGCAATATCAGAGTTTGTTTTATTTAAAATATGAAAATCATTTCCGGTATTGGGTACGGTTTTTCCAAGATATAGCTTGCTCCCAACTAAATACATGCTTTTGCCGTTGCCTGAACCAGACAAAGAATTGAAGTTCCCGGCTGAAGCTGGACTTGATAAGTCGGAGACATTAAATATTTTCAACTCCTGGCTGTGCGGGGAAGCCATATATAAATAATTATCTTTTACGGATATAGCATTTATCCCGTTTCCTATTTCGATGCTCGATAAAACGATTGGACTCGAGGGTGTTCCCCCCATTCCTCCTCCACCGACGTCCAGGATATAAAGCTCTGGTCCGCTCGTGGCATTAGCCAAGCCTAAGTAAACAATTTTATTTCTATAAAAAACACTTGTTCCGTTGGCTAGTTTGTTGCCGGAGGTAGAGCTATCTACCTTGAAATTTCTTATTACGGAAGGGTTGGATGGGTTACCTATGTCTATTATCTGGAGTTGCGCGCAATTATGGTTTTCTATACATGTCTTAGGAGAGCTATCATAAGCATTCGCGACATAAGCGTAGCTTGTTCCGTCGACAGCGACAGAACTAAGGCCTTCACTGATGGCGCCTGGGCTATTATCTAATTTACCCAAGACATCTCCATTTGTCAGTACGGAATCTGTAATATTTAAAATAAAAAAAGTTTCGTCGTTATTCCCGTTTACATTGTTGACAGTGATGTACATTTTTTTATCGAAAGTCTGTATGGCAGTGATAGGGAAGCCACTAGATGTGTCATTTAATATATCGTCCCCGAATTCATATTCGGTTTTTTGAAGATTTGTCCAATCACCCTCAAGTACCGAACCACAGGTGTCTCCACCATTTATGGCTTCCGGATTTGTTAGTAGAGTAGTGAGAATGCTTGAAAAATTTTTACCGGCTATTTCCCATGTGACAGTTGAAACTACTTCTTTCGTAAAAAAATCAGGCTGTGTTACATTAAGAGTTTCAGTGTAGGTCAATGGTCCGCTTGGGTTGCTGCCAGTATAGGGATTTACTAAATTGAAATCTTCTCGAGAATCAGCACGAGCTTTTTCAAGCAAACCTTGTGCCATATGTATAGCTTCCTGATTTGTCTCGGAATTTACAGAAACAGATTGTCCTTGATACAAAAGCGCGGCGGTGCCTTGTCCTTGCCCTTGTACGCCGCTTGAGAGCAGGAGAATGCCGGTGATGTTTACGAGTAATATTGCGAAAGCGATAAGCAATTCAATCGTCGAAAAGCCTCTTCTATTATCTATTTTTTTATTTTGTATATTCATCTTATTTTACCAGTCTATGAGCCCATTTGGCGCAATTGTAATGACTTTTGTCTGTCCTCCTGTGTCTAAAAGAGTGATCATTCCGTCATTTACCGTATTGCCTGATAATTGTTCAAACACAACATCACTTGAAATATTGCCAGAACTTGTAATAACAACCTTCTTTTCTCTCCAGAATTTTTCATTAGTTATATTGATAGCATTGTAAGGGAACTCTCTATAGATAATATAATAATCCGAACCGTCTTCAATATGAACTCCGTGCCTGCTCGCATCTATATTATTCATAGCTCGACTTCGCACTTTTTGCAAGACCCCTACCAGTGCGCTTTCTTCCGACAAGGAAATTTGCCTGGTGAATAAATTTACATTGGCAAAAGCGCCAAAGGCAAATATTATCGTAATGAGCGCTACTACTACTATGATTTCCACTAAGGTGAACCCTTTGGCCAGACCCTCTTTTTTATTTATGAATGCTATTTGTGATTTCATAAATAGGTGTGATGACCGATATAGCTACAAAGCCGACCATAATACCCATTATTATCATGAGCACCGGCTCGATGGTGCTGGAAAGATTTTTGGTTTGTTCGTCGAATTCATTTTCATAATATTCAGACAGATACATCAGCGTGTTGGACAGATTTCCGCTTTTTTCTCCGATAGATATCATGTGTACCAACATTAAAGGAAACACGGCGCGATATTTATTTATCAATTCCGACAAAGTTTTACCTTTCATTACGCCTGCCTTTATATTAGAAAAGGCTTCTTTATATCTGACATTCTCTGTGGTGTCTGTGGTTATCACGAGCGCTTCAGTAAGAGAGATTCCACTCTTTAGGAGTAGTCCCAATGTCCTTGTGGTATTGGTAAGATTATAATTTAAAATCATAGAACCAAAAATAGGAATTCTCAGAATCAATCCATCATAGGCAGATCTCACCTTCGGTACATTTTTAATCATTACAACTATTCCCACAATGACGATTATTAATCCTAACAAAATCCACAGCCCATCGTTTCTTATGAGATCAGTGAGGTAAATAATTGCTCTGGTAGAGAGCGGGAGTTTTGCATTTAGACTTTGGAATAGGGGAATAATTTTAGGAAAAATGTAAGCAGTTAAAAAACCAATGATACCGAAAGTAGCTAGGGTCACAATGATGGGGTATAGCATTGCGCTCCTTATTTTCTTGCGGAGCAGTTCTTTCTTTTTCAATTCGTCTGCCAGGTAGTTTAGGTTGTCCATGAGCGTGCCGCTCCCTTCTCCTGCCTTGATTATGTTGATGGCGAAGTTTCCAAAAACTTGTTTGAAACGAGAAAGCGATCCGGACAGTGTTTGTCCGTTTGAGACATCCGCAATAATTTTTTCAAATACTTTAGCTTCTCTTTTTGACTTCGTCTGTTCTTTTATGACGTGGATGCTCTCCAGCATTGGTACTCCGGCTTTAATCAAGAAAGAAAGACGTTTAGCAAAAAACGTTTGATTTTTTATCGAGAATTTCGCATAAGAAAAGAATCCCATTTTCACTGTTTTGGAATTATTTAGTTTTCGCGCAACCCAATTTCCTATTTTATGGAAGGAAATATTTATTTTCGGCAGGTATAACTTCTTCCTGTTTTTTAAACTCATTTTAAAATCAGAGATTTTTTTATTCATGAGTCACGCGCAGGACTTCCTCTACGGTGGTAAGTCCTAAAACCGCTTTCTTGAAACCATCTATAAGCATAGTAGTCATTCCATTTTTAATTGCAATTTGTTTTATTTCAGAGGCTGATGCCTTGCGTAAAATTGCCGTACGGATTTCTTCATCAGCCACAAGCACCTCCGCGATGACTATCCTGCCTTTGTATCCGGTATTATTGCAAGATTCACATCCCTTGCCGTAAAAATAACTTTTATTTTGCAATAAAGTTTTGTTTGAGATGGTTTCGACTAGTCGCTTGTACTGTTCATCGGTCACAACTTTTGCCTCTTTGCACTTGTCGCATATTTTACGTACTAAACGTTGCCCAATGGCGATGGATACTGTGGAAGCCACAAGAAATGGCTCGATTTTCATGTCGAGAAGCCTGGGAAGAGTGGTTGAAACGTCATTCGTGTGAAGCGTCGATAGAAGCAAGTGTCCAGTCAGGGCTGTGTTTACCGCGATGCCGGCGGTCTCCATGTCGCGAATTTCTCCAACCATGATAACGTTCGGATCCTGACGCAAAATAGAACGAAGTCCATTGGCGAAAGTGAGCCCAGTTCTCGGATTTACCTGTATTTGTTCCACGTCGCCCACAGCGTATTCGATCGGGTCTTCTATGGTAATAATAGATATCTCTTTGGAATTCAACATCTTGATGAGGGTATAGAGTGTAGTTGTTTTGCCGGACCCGGTAGGGCCAGTGACCAGTATCATTCCGTTTGGTTTTTTTATCGCATATAATATCTTTTGTCGATCTTCTTTTGTAAAGCCGAGTGTCTCCAGAGTAAAATTTTCGGCGTTATCAGAGAGCAATCTTAGTACGGCATTTTCTCCATGATAAGTGGGGGCAATGGAAACGCGTACGTCTACAGAACCTAAATCGGAGATGATACTTCTAAAACGTCCGTCTTGGGCGGTGTTGTGTTCATCTGTACGTAACCCGGATAAAACTTTTATGCGCGAAATTATCTCATCGTGTATATTTTTAGGCAGAGGGTGAGCATCTTCTAGTACTCCATCAATGCGGAGTCTGACTCGAACCGATTTTTCTTGAGGGTCAATGTGAATATCTGAAGCGTGCATGATGCTAGCGTACTTTATCAAATGATCTATCACGTTAATAATAGAAATATTGACTCCGGCCTCCAATTCTTTTTCAAGAGCTTTGTTAAATTCGTCCATGGAGTTAGATTATATCACGAACTAAATAATAATTTAGACCTTCTCACAATGTAAGTTTTCGATTGAAGATGGTTTTTTGAATCTCTTAGATAATTCTTGAAATAGCATTTGGTTTTCCCCGTATCTACCCGAATAGTTTTTTATTTCAAGCAGAGATGCCAATTCTTTTCTCTCTGAGAAAGAGCTGGCAGATTCATTTAGCAGTAAGTAATAAGTGGCTGATTCTGTTTGGCAACGAATGGTGACCGTGTTTTCTGGCGTTTGCTTCGGAATGTTTTTCTCCGCAATGGCGACAGGCAATCTGTAGTAGACATATTTCTTGACTTCTTCCATGTGATTAGCTAGGAATTTAATATTAGAATGTTTATCGTTGACGCTTACATATACGAGGAACCCTGCCTGCATGATTACAAATAGGAAAATTATTACAACAATAGAAAAAGTACCGATACGTGTATAGGGGGATACGTTTTTTTTCTGTATCTGTTTCTTGCGCGTCCACGGGAAAATCCAATGTAGGGCAATAATGAGGAGATGTATAAGTACCGATAAACCGAAAAATGGAGTTAGGGGCATGATTGTATCATGAGGTCTTAATGGCAATCCGACTTGGTTTATACCAGATAAGATTGTTTCTCTTTAATACGACCTCTTTCACAAATTGTTCAAGATAAATGTATGCGTTGATGAACATTAAAATAATGTAAGGGAAGGGAGCCAAGAGGAGAGTCCACCTCTTTTCTTTCCATGCCGCCCACATTGCAAAAACGAGGGTGACCTGCAGATACCCCACTAGCAGCCAAAATCCGAGCCATAAGTTAATGAGCGGCATCACGAAAATAAGAATGGAAAAGATTAGTCCTTCGGCGTAAATGATTGATATCTCAAAGGCAAGGATCGGCTTGGTCGCTACTATTCTGTGGTGTTTTACCAGGTTTTGCCATCCTCCACCAAACCAACGTCGCATTTGATTTATATAATTTGAGAGATCAGATGGATCCTGGGTATACGAGATAGCTTGCTGGTTGTATACGATTTTGAATCGTTTGTCGTGTAGTTTATATGTAAAGTCTAGATCCTCTGTAATAGTGTCGTGGTCGAAAGTGATGTGCTCACGAAATATTTTCGTGCGAAATCCGCTTGCCGCGCCGGGCATAACGAATATGCAACGCAAATAACTCTGCGCAAGTTTGTGAATATTTTGTCCTAAAGCGTAATCAAATGCGCGACAAAGAGTTAGCCAATTATACGGTAGACTTTTCACAGCGCCAGCCACGGCTACCACATCTTCATCTTTAAAACTTTTTTCAATTTCCTCTACAAAATTATACTTGAGAAGAGTATCGGCATCGGTGGTAACGACAATGTCACCTGTAACAAACTGAAATCCAAATTCTTGTGCACTTGATTTATTACCAGTGTTTTTAAGTGCGCGATGTGTGATTATTCGATTTCCAAAACTTGCCAAGATTTGTGGGGTTTTATCCCCTGAGCAATCATCGATGAATATAAGTTCATCGAATGGACGAGTTTGATTTAGGCAGGATCTGACCGATGCTTCAAGCGATTTTTCTTCGTTGTAGCACGGCACTAGAAGTGATATTTTCATAAAAATATGTGGAAGATATGATTACCTCAAAAAAATAAATAAGTATTATGAATATATCTCTTTTAAGATACATTCATAATACATAATTTTAATTTTATGTCAATACTTCGTTATTTTAAATGAATTAGGGCAAAACAGCCTTAAATGCTTCGAGTGAGGTCTTGTCCGAGTTTACAAGCCAATTTCCATCTCCTGGTTTGTTCTCATTAAACCAAACCCAGCCAAGAACATTGGGATATGTTTTGACATGAGCACCGAGTCCATCAGTAATCCATTTAGCTTTTTGCGGTCCAGGCCATGACCCTGTCGAGAGAATATAGATGGGTTTATTAAATTGTGAAGCATCAGCTATCGCTTCATCGAAAACTTGAGCAAATGTCAACCATGGATCGTTAAAATTAAAACCGTCTAGGCCTATATAATCAACGTAAATGTCTCCTGGATAATAGTCGCTCATTTTATTACCGGGGATATCTGGTATTGTAACGTTGTTGAAAGTAAGAGCGAATTTTACGTTCATTGCGCCTACTTCTTTAAAGATGTTGTGCGTGCGTATCCAAGCTGTCTTAAACTTTGCCGCAGTATTGCCGTTCATACCATAACCCCATGCCTCTTCATTTAAATTCATTTCTTCAAATGGAGACAAGATGACCGGATATCCATAAGTCTTTGCATCTAAGGCAAATTGTTTTATATAGCTATCTTTATCGCCATTGTTAATAGCGTCATACCCAAACGATGTTTCCCAGAAGATTACTAAAGTTTTACCATCCGCTCCCGCCTTTGTGCTAAGAACGAAAGGAAAAGTATCGTCATCGTTCCAACCCACGAAGACAGCATAAAGATCTACCTTTTTTCCGACCAGAGATTCAAATAGAGGAAGATCGTTTATATCGTCTCCGACGTATGAACCCCATTGTAGGGTAATGGCAGTAGATGGGGGAGTCGGGACAATGGATTTTGTTGATATGGGAGTATTTATCTCGGTCGGTATGTAATTAACTGATCTTGCAGATTCTTGCTCTTGCACAAGCTCTTGTGAAGGGTTTTCAATTAAATAAGGGGCTTCTCTCTTTGGCAGGACAACATATACTGAAACAAGCGTCAAAAAACATAGAATGAATATAAGTCCAAAACGGTAATTTTTCATTAATTTATATTAAGAGTATATCAAAAATGGTCTATAAGGCAAGGTTTAGCCAATCTTAACCAAAAATGGTTTTATAAAGGACATTAACGTGTCCGATAGAATCATTGATGTCCTTTAAAAGAAAAATTTTTGGTTTTTTCCTTCGTTAACCCATCCTCTGGCTAACTCTTAATACACATAGACTTGACAAATGTTTTATATATGCTAATTTGATTTTAGATTAGATTTTTATTAGATATTAAATATGTCTAAATGTCAATTTAAGTTTTACCATTTTTGAAATTACTATTGTAAATTATGAATTATTTATTCTAAAAATATTATGAAAAAAATTATTAATCTTTTATTAACTTTGAGTTTTGTTTTTGCAATTTGTTTTGTTACTGCTGAGAGTTCTGCGGATTTAGGCAGACTTCTTTCTTACAGCTCTTCTACTACGAGCTTGATTCCTATTGCTTATGCCGGGAATGACGGTTATGACGACGATAATGATGACAATGATGACTCAGACGATGACGACGATAATAATCATGAAGATGAAGAAGAGGATTCAGAGGAACATGATGATAACTATGAAGATGACGATGGTCACGAACATGATAATGACGACGACGATGATGAAGACAGTAATGACGACGATAATGATGACGAGGATGATGATAATTATCCAAAGCCTACTGTCACTTTGACGGCCGACGATCAAAACATAAGTTACGGTAGTTCTACTATTGTTCGCTGGTCTTCGAATGAAGCAGTTTTTTGTAATGGATTTGATGGGGTCAATGGTTGGGCAGGTTCTAGAGGACTCTCTGGAAGTTTTCCAACTGGAAATTTAACCAGCGATACTACCTATAGCATAATTTGCGGAAGTGAGCCAGAGGATGAAGGCGACACAGACCACAACGATGATGATGATGATGAAACAGTAGCTCATGTGACCGTTGAAGTCGGTAGTCTGCCCTCAAACATTGCTCCAACCGCAAACGCAGGTCTTGATCAAATAATTACATTGCCAACCAACTCTATTACTCTAAACGGGGGAGGTAGTACTGATTCAGACGGAACAATAACCTCATATGTTTGGAATTTTATTTCCGGACCTTCAGATGTAAATCCATCTGATACAGTTTCCACAACTGCCAGCTCTCTTGTAGCTGGTACGTATGTATTTTCTCTAACAGTTACCGATGATGATGGCGCTACAGGTGCAGATAGCGTGTCCATTACAGTAAATCCTGCAGTAGTTTCTACACCAGCATGTTCTGATGATATTGACAACAATGACTCAGAAGATACTCTTGTAGATGAATTAGACCCAGGTTGTCACACAGATGGAAATCCATCTAATACTGGTTCATACAATCCAAACGACAACGATGAGACAGATGTTCCTGCTTGTTTTAATACAGGAGATGATGACAACGACGGACTTGTAGATGCTTTAGACCCAGGTTGTCACTCTGATGGAAATGCAGGCAATCCTAACTCATATGTTCCAACTGATAACAATGAGACCAATGCAGTACTTACTCAATGTTCAGATGGAATAGATAATGATAACGATGGTAAAATCGATTTCTCCAGCACGAATGGCGACCCTAACTGTGACTCACTGTCAGATAATGATGAAAATGATACAAATACCAATACTGGCGGCGGGGGTGGAGGAAGTAGCCGCAGACAATGTGCTGACAAAAAAGACAATGACAGGGATGGTTTGACAGATAAAGCTGACCCCGGGTGTCATTCCGACGGTAATGCAAACAATGCAAGTTCATATGTCTCAAGAGATAATAGCGAGCTAAATGAAGGTGGCGAAGTGCTTGGCGCGCAGACTTCTTGCGGTATCTATGTAGATAAATATTTACGCAAGGGATATAACAACAACGTTGAGACAGTTAAGAAAGTTCAAATTTTCTTGAATAATTACATGAATGCCGGACTTGTGGTAGACGGAATATACGGCTCTAAGACGGAGATGGCAGTGAAAAACTTTCAGCTTGCTCGCAAAGAGAAAGTTCTAAATCCTTGGGGTATATCAGCGCCTACAGGAATATTCTATCTAACAACGCAAACAGAGGTAAACAACATTATGTGCCCTGATCTCAACCTAGCGATACCTACCTACCTAATAAATTTCACGCCTAACGCAATAAATTAGAAAATAATAGATTATATTTACTAGAGAAAGTTTCCTTCTCTCTTTTTGGTGGCACATTCATAATTCATAAAGGACATCTATCTATCGGACATGAACATGTCCTTTACAGGTGCAAAAATAATCCTCCTTTTTATTTTCAAGTTCGCGCATTGTTATACACACTTGCTTTAGTTACATGTTGTGTTAATATCAAAACACCAATTCTTAAAAAATCAATATATAAAGAATCACGGGTATAGTTTCAGCATGAAGAATCACATAAAATTGATTTCAATAAAAATAGGAATGTTTGTCGGACTTGCGATTTTTTCGATTATCCCGATAGATGTTTCTGCGGTAGAAGATATAATTCCCGGCAACCTCATCTTGAATCCTTCACTTGAGGTCGCAACTCTCACGACACCAGACAATTGGGAGACGAGTACTTACCAAAACAATACTGCGATTTTCACTTACCCGGTGGAGGGGGCTAATGGAGTAGGCAGTAAAGCAGCAAGAGTGGACATTAGCAATTATACTTCCGGTGATTCTAAATGGGCCTTCGAAATAGTAAAAGTTAATCCGAACAGCGACTACATCTACAAGAACAGTTATAGATCCAATGTGCCGACGCATATAATGATAGGTCAGGGAAATGGCGCTGTTCCATCGCAGTTTACTTACACTGACGGGGTCCCGGTAGTTGCCGCTTCTCCAAGTTCCTGGAAGGAAATTGGTGTTGAAATACATACTCTGAATACTACAGAATGGTTGGTTGTTTATCATCTCTTAGAGAGTAACGGCTGGTTGGAAATAGATAATACGAGTTTGGTACCCGTTTCATCTGTCGGTGTGACAGATTTGGTTCCCAATAATTCTCTGGAGGAGATCTCTGTCAATCCTGACACACCCCGCGCATGGCTTCGTGGCGGATTCGGCAACAACACTCGCACTTACGAATATATAAACAATGATGGACACACTGGTTCTAAAAGCGTCAAGTTTACGGTCACAAACTACGTCGACGGTGATGCAAATTGGGTATTTAGTCCACAACCACTGACTCCGGGAGGAGACTATCGATTTACAGCCTGGTACAAGTCAAGCACAGGAAGCACTCCTCGCGTAGTTGCTCGATTTTTAGATGGAGCCGGCAACGCGACTTTTTTTGGTTTGCCAAATCCATTTCCAGGAGCTAGCAGTGCGACAGTCTGGCAAGAATACTCCAGTGAATTTTTTGTACCCATGGGTTCTGTAGGGGTGCAGGTATTTTTCATTCTTAGAGAAAATGGATGGATACAGTCGGATGACTATCACATTACTCCTTACACATTCAGTGGTTTCAACAGACCTCTTATCACTTTGACGTTTGATGACATAACAGAGGGTAACATAATCAACGCTCTGCCAGTGCTTGAAAACTATGATTTTGATACTACACATTGTTTCAATACTAGACCTCTCATAGTGGGTGATGAAAGTCCTGCTTCTGTCAATACATTATTTAATGCCGGACACGAGATATGTTCTCACACCATCACGCATCCTTTTTTGACAGAGATTTCTCCCGCGCAAGTTGCCGCCGAGCTTTCAGAGCCGCAAGCATATCTAGAGAATTTAATCGGAGGTACTCCGGTAACTAGTTTCTCCAGTCCTTTCGGAGATTACAATGCCGCGGTTATAGACCAAATAAATGATTATTACAGAGCTCATCGGACAGTAGATGAGGGATATAATTCAAGAGACAATTTAAATGTTTACAGACTTAGAGTTCAAAACATGAGACCGACAACCACCTTATCTCAGTTTCAAGAATGGGTAAATAAAGCGAAAGAAGATAAAACTTGGCTGATTCTTGTCTATCACGGAATTATACCAGCCGGAGCAGAATTTGATACTTTTGACACGCACAAGGCTGATTTTGATACTCAAATGTCTTGGCTTAATGGCCAAGTCTTTGCAGGCAACATAGCAGTGAAACGTTTAGATCATGCTATTGTCGAAGTTACAACTATAGTCCCTCCGGCAACTGATACTATTCCCCCAATCATCACACTTACTGGTTCCGCAACCATAAATCTAAACACCGGGGAAACTTATACCGAACAAGGCGCTACCGCTACTGACAATATAGACGGAGCTGTAGTTGTTGCTATCGGCGGAGACACAGTGAATACCGGAGCTGTCGGCACTTATAGAATTACATATAACGCAATCGATGCTGCCTTAAATCAGGCAGTAGAAATCGTTAGAACGGTTATCGTTTCTGCCCCTACATTGGAGGATAGTGGGGGAAGTAGTGGTGGCGGAGGTGGAAGCAGTAGAAGAAGGAACACCAGTAATACTAACTCGAGCCAAGTTTTTACCATTTTTGATTTTAATACCTTGATCATCCATTGGGGAGAAGTCGGTCCGAACAATCCGGCAGATTTTAACAACGATAATGTTGTTGATATATTCGACTTTAATTTATTAATTGTTAATTGGAAATAATACGTAATAAAAATATGAAAAAAATCACGCTAACTTTATTTATGTTTCTCGCCCTCACACTAGCTCCGATTTTTGTGGAGGCGGAAACCGACATATCTCTCTCGGCATCAAACCAAAATGTGAGATTGGGTGAACAGTTTTCTGTTTCTGTGACAGTTGTCCCTATTTCGGGTGAAAAAGTTTACACCTCAAGAATAGCCGTGTCTTATCCAGGCGACATGTTGGAGGTCGTATCATTCTCCTTTGCTCCGACATGGCTAACGCTCCCTGTTTCCGGATATGACGTTGTGACAAGCGGCTTTATTATGAAAACTGCCGGCTATCCTGGTGGTTTTTCGACGGACAAATTATTCGGCTCGATTATTTTCAGGGCAAGAGGGGAAGGTGTTGCGAATATTGTCCTTCATGAGGATACACAAGTGCTTGACGGCGCCAACAGCGACACTTTCTCTGGGGCCTTGCATGATTCTCAGATTATCATCACCAGATCCACAGCACAGTCGACCAACATTTTCTCTGCGACAACTTCTCAAAATACAGCAAACAATAGGGGGACAAATACCTCAGGGGGTTCTGCAGGAAGCGACCAGACATCTATCGATGCGGACACTCAACTAGCTACGGCAATAAGCGCCGAAATTCCTCTCTCAAAAAACATTGTCTATGGTGTTATCATCCTTGTTTTGGCGTTTATTATAGGATTTGCTATACGCAATAAACTAAAAAAACCAGCGACAATAAATGTGGAGAAGTAACGTGCTATTGACTTTTTTTTGTTTTTATATTATTTTATAGACCATACATTATTAAGAATGTAGGTACATAATCGGCTTTGTTTTTAGGATTATTAGTTTGGATTGGATTTTGGAATGAAAGAATACACAATAAAAAAAATAATACCTTCTGACTCGGGTGGGCAGATCGCGCCACCCATTATTTCTATTGTCATTCCGGTAAAAGACGAGGAGGAAAGTCTTGCCTTGCTTTATGAAAAGATCTCCGCCGTAGCCTCCGGCAATCTGGCGAATTCGGAAATATTATTTATCAATGACGGGAGCGAAGACGGCACACAGAAGGTCATTGAGCGCTTGCAGAAGAAAGACTCTAGGGTCAGGGGAATAGAATTGCGGAGGAATTTCGGACAAACGGCCGCTATGTCTGCCGGCTTTGATCTTGCCCGTGGGGGAATAATCATCACAATGGATGCCGATTTGCAGAACGATCCGGCGGACATTCCGCGCCTCTTATCGAAGATAGAAGAGGGGTACGACGTAGTTTCCGGCTGGAGGAAGGACCGGAAAGATAAGCTCATCACCCGCCGGATTCCTTCCGTACTTGCCAACCGCTTGATCGGAGCGCTCACAGGCGTGCGATTGCACGACTATGGGTGTACCCTGAAAGCTTACCGCCGGGAGGCGCTCGAAGGTCTACACCTTTACGGCGATATGCATAGGTTTCTTCCGGCCTTCGCGAGTATCGGGGGCTTCAAGGTGGGCGAAATCGAAGTGAATCATCACGAAAGAAAATTTGGCAGATCTAAGTATGGGCTGGGCAGGATTTTTAAGGTCATTTTTGATCTTCTGGTGATACAGTTCCTTATTCGGTTTTTGACGAAGCCCATCCGGTTTTTTGGAGGATTGAGCGTTCTCTTTTTGGGAAGCGGGCTTGTGATAGGAAGCTATCTAAGTTATATCAAGATTTTTCGGGGAGAGGAAATCGCGAATCGCCCGCTTTTGCTTTTGTCCGTATCACTGATCCTTGCCGGAATCCAGATCGTCATTCTGGGTATACTGGGAGAAGTGCTTTCCAGGATTTATTTTGAATCCCAAAACAAAAAGACATACGTAATCCGGAGAATCGTCGGATAAAATACAGAATATTATAAAAAATAATATGCGCTTTCTTCAAAGAAACAGAAAAATAATTGCATCCGTTATTACAGTAGTTCTGATTACTTGGGTTCTTTCCGGCATAGACATGGAAGCGCTTAGAGAAATGAAAAAAAATATCTCGGCGCTCTGGCTTACTCTTGGCGCCGCGGTGTACTTCTTGACCTATGCGTGGAGGACTTTTAGGGTGAAAGCGTTCCTGCCTTCCGCGCTTTCTTTCAAAACACTGGCGATTCTTACCGGTATTCACAACATGGCTGTTAGAATTCTCCCGAACCCCGCAGGGGAGTTCGTGTTTATGAATCAGATGAAAGGGCGTAACATTCCGTACCCGGATTCCCTCGCCGTAGTGATTGTGAACCGTACTCTGGATTTTATTATCGTGGCCTGCTTTCTGACAGCGGGACTTGTTTTCACCCTTGGAGCAGCGGGCAAAGCAGGGCTCTGGTGGACATTAATATCTTTCACTGTTATAGTCTTTGGCGTAGGCGTGTTGTTTATTCTTTCCACCCGCCCGTCTTTAGCGCTTTTTCTCGGCAGCAAAATACTCCGTCTTATCCCCGTTGGCGCCTTTCGAAACAAAGCGGAGACGTTTTTGACGAAAGTGGTAAACGCCTTCGGACAATTCAAAGAGTGCCGGGTGTACGAAAGAGCCATCCTGTACTCCGTTTTGCTTTGGGGAACGATGTTTTTAGCCTATGGGTTTTTTATGAAAGGGTTTGGTTTTAATATTCCGCCCTTGGCTATCGTAGTAGGAGGGGCGGTTCAGATTTTCACGAATACCATACCGAACATAGCGGGTTTGGGAGTTATGGAAGCGGGGTGGGTAGCGGGTCTTCTTCTATCTGGAATCGGCAAGGAAACCGCTGTGCTCGCGTCTCTTTCAGTAGATATTTCAACTCTTCTCGGTACGCTTCTCTTCGGAGGGATATCTTTTCTTTTAGATAGATCTGCCTCTATGTTAGATGGGACGCCTTTTATCAGCAAAGAAAATCCGTAAAACATTATGATAGAGACATTTTTTACAAAAATAATATCGTCGATTGTCCTTGTAAGCCACCTGCTTACGTCTTTGGCGATTTCCGCCATTTCGGATAATTCTACGTTCATCAACACCTATCCCAACCTTGCGGTGGACAACTTGTGGATAGCACACAAAGACAAAATCCAAAGAGACGGACGAACCATAGACCGCGATAGGGACTACATCACCACATCCGAAGGGCAATCGTACGCGCTCCTTAGGGCAGTGTGGATGGACGAGAAGGATGTTTTCGACCAGGTGCTCAAGTGGACCAACCACAACCTAGGCAAGCGTCCGGATGAATTATTCGCGTGGAAATGGGGAAAAGACGCGGAAGGAAAATGGGATGTGCTTAGGGATGAGGGAGGCATAAACAGTGCCTCCGATGCAGACCAGGATATTGCCCTAGCGCTCATTTTTGCTTCCAAGCGGTGGAATCAGGACCATTATATGGAACAGGCGATCAAAATACTCAAAGACATCTGGGACAAGGAAATACAGACAGTGAGCGGGAAACCGTATCTTCTGGCAGGAAACTGGGCGAAAGAAGACGGCTCTCTTTCCATTAATCCCTCCTATTATATGTTTTATGCTTATCCGATCTTCGCGGAAGCGGATAGGATTCACGACTGGATGGCGGTGAAAAATACTTCCTATGAAATGCTGCAAAAAGTTACGGAATCCTCTCTCAATAAAAAAACAAGCGTTTCTCTACCTCCGGACTGGGCGAGTTTCGACAGGAAAACTCTTTCTGCTACACCTCCGCCATACGCGGATAAGACAACCGATTTCTCAGACGATGCTTTCCGCGTTCCCTGGCGGGTCGCGCTTGATTTTGTATGGCATAAAGACGAGAGAGCCGAAAAATATTTAGACACTCTCGGGTTTCTTGCTTTAGAGTGGGAGAAGAGAGGGATACTCTTCAGCGCTTACACACATGACGGACTACCCGCACGTGAGGACGAAAGCTCCAGTATGTATGCTGCAACTTACCCTTATTTCAAAATCAAGCGCCCCGATCTCGCCAAGGAGATATTCGCGGGTAAGCTCGCGCCTCTTTATGATCCGGACATAGAAGACTTTTCAAAACCGCTCGGCTATTACGCCCAGAACTGGGTATGGTTTGGGCTGGCCTTTCATGCGGGACGATTACTAGACCTAAGTAAGTTAGAATAAACATGAACACTCCTTTTTCTTCTCTGGCCTCTCTGGCTCCGAAGCGTCCTTTCATACTGCCCGGCGAAATCGTTCCAAAAATATTAATAATAACTTGTCTTTTCCTTACGATAATTTACGCGAGATGGTGGCTGGATTTCTCGAACGCTTCTTCCTGGATCCTTTTTTCACTTCTCTTTGCCGGAGAAGTCTATCACGTTTGGCAAGCGGTCGGGTACCTTTTCACGGTCCGTAATCAAAAGCCCTACCAGCCGAAAATGCTCGGATCGTATGCTCCGCGAGTGGACGTTTTCATCACAGCCTGCGGAGAGCCGTTAAAGGTTACAGAAAAAACTATTTTGGCGGCTAAAGCGATGGAGTATCCTGATTTTCAGGTGTTCGTTTTAAACGACGGGTTTGTGGCTAAAAAAGAAAACTGGCGGGAAGTAGAAAATCTCGGAAAGAGGCTCGGCGTTTCGGTGATAACCCGTGATATTCCGGGCGGGGCGAAGGCGGGCAATATCAACAATGCCCTAAAGCATACAGACGCGCCGTTTTTCGCTCTTTTCGACACAGACCAGGCGCCTTATCCGGAATTTTTGGCGCGCACTATGGGGTATTTCGAGAACGAAAAAATGGCTTTGGTACAGACACCCCAGTATTACGCAAATCACGAGGAAAATTATCTCACTGAGGCGGCCTGGGAACAGCAGGAGCTTTTTTTTGGCCCGATTTGTCGAGGAAAGAACTCTGATAACGCGACTTTCTGGTGCGGGACCAATGCCGTGCTTAGAAGGAGCGCTCTTGAAATGGTTGGAGGCATTCCGACCGATTCGATTACGGAAGATTTTTTGGTTTCTCTCTTGCTTCACGGGAAAGGATATGAGTCTGTGTATGTTCCCGAAGTGCTTTCGGAGGGAATGGCGCCTCTTGATCTCGGCTCTTTCGCGAAACAGCAGTATCGGTGGGCAAGAGGCTGTCTCGATGTGATTTTCCACTATAATCCATTTTTCCGCAAGGGGCTTACCTTTGCTCAGAAAATCCACTATCTGTATTCTTCGAGCTATTACTTAAATGGGCTTGTGGCGCTCGTGGATGCCGTCATTCCCATCGTCGTCATTACGACGAATATTTCTCCGATCAGGGAAAACACGCACGATTTCATGGCTTATTTTTTCCCCTTCATTTTCTCGACTATTTATCTTTTGATGCGTTCGACCAAGTTCGAAATAACTTTCCGGGCGATTCAGATGTCCATGAGTTCTTTCTTTGTCTTTTTTCGCGCGACCATCTCGGCCATGACGGGAGTGAAAGATAGCTGGAACATTACTCCAAAAACTGTACAGGCCGGGAACTATATCATGTACGCCCTGCCCAACATCATCTACGCTGTTATCTCTATTTGCGCTATCGTCTATGCCGTTTATACCTACGGGCTCACGCCTTCCGTGATGACAAACAGCGCCTGGATAGTTTTTAATATTGTTTTCTTTTTCGGTTTTATCCGCGTCGCTTATCCGTGGCGCGCGATACCGGAGAGAATAAAAACATGGTTCCGTTCGGACACTCTCTCTATGAAAGCACCCCTGCTCCGTCCGAAAACGGCCGCTGTGCTGGGCGTGATCGAAAGAGAGGTGCTTAATCCGGAAAATAAAGACACGCGACATGAATAACACCGAACCCAGCTCAAGAAATAATTTTTGGAAAACGTTCGTCCTGGTGGCCCTTATCATAGCGGTCGGTGTTTTTCTACGGCTTTGGAACTTGGGAGGGGAAAGCCTGCGCCTCGACGAGGCACAGAGCGTCTGGCAGGCTTCGCATTCGGCATCTTTCATCGCCACCTACATGCTGAAAAACGTGCATCTTCCGCTTCACAACACAGTGCTTCATTTCTGGATGTATTTTTTCGGTTCAGGAGAAGTATCCGTGAGAGCTCTTTCGCTGATACCAGGGGTCCTCGCGCTTTTTGCCTTGTTTTTTTTGGCGAAAGAGCTTTTTGAAGAAAAAATCGCCCTTCTGGCCACGGCAATCGGCGCTCTTTCGCCATTCTGGGTGTGGTATAGCCGGGAAATCAGAATGTACACGCTTCTTATTCTGGTCACAACCCTTTCGTACTACTTTCTGCTTCGCATTCTGAAAACCGATCGCTTCCTGTCTTACGCCGGTTACGTGGCAGTGAACCTGATCGGAATGTATACCCATTACTTTTTCTTTCTGGTTCTTTTGTCGCAGATAGTTTTCTTCTTTACCACATGGAAGAGTAATTTCAGCGTCAATGTTCCGGAAAAGAAAAAAATATTCATAAAGCTTATTCTGGTTGCCGTTATTCTGGCGGCGGCATTCTTTCCGTGGGCCTACGAGCTTTTAAATTCATACGGATCAGGATCGCTCGCTCCAGTGCTTGAACGTCCCACGACCTTCAATATTGCCTTGAGCTTCTTTGAATTCACCTTCGGTTTTCAGTCAGACGCCATTACGTCTACCATTATCGCTCTGTGGCCCGCGGTAATTCTGCTCGGATTTGTTTTTCTCTCTAAAAGAAAGTATTCGGGGAAAGGAATGATCCTTGTGTGCGCCGGCATATTGCTTCCGATCATTATCGTGTTCGGGGTGAGCGTGCTTTTAAAACCGATGTATCTTACCAGGTATTTGTCTATAGTTTCTCCGCTTTACTACATACTTCTCGCCTGGACGCTCGGCGAACTGCGCGGATTTGGCAAGAAGGCATTCGCATTCATCCTGTTTCTAGGTATCGCGGTATCACTTGTAAACCAGTATGTGAGCGCCGAAAACCCGGCCAAAGAAGACTACCGCGAAGCCGCTCGATACATCAGCGAAACGGTAACCCCGCGGGACGTAGTCGCCTTGGCGCCTCCGTATGTCGTTTATCCTTTTCAATATTATTACCGGGGTATGGCCCAGGTGACTTCGATGCCCATCTGGGATAAGCGCAAGGGCGCCATTCCTCTCGCTACAAGGGAGAGGATTGAAGCGGACGCGGAGATTGTGAAAGGGCATCATAAGCGAATTTTTCTCTTTATGGCGGATAACCTGGAGGGTGCCACGGAAGTAAAAGATTATTTTGACTCGAATCTTCGGAAACTTGAAAAACGTCAATTTTCAAGGACCCTGTGGCTTCATGTGTACCAAGCCGAATATTTGGAAGAAAAATATGAAGTATATTATGAAGTGGTGCGGGGCGACAATCTCTCCTCAATTGCCAAGAGATTTTACAAAAATGCCAAAAAGTATGACGTTATAGTGGAGGCGAACAATATTATTAACCCGCACCGGATAGAGATAGGAGATAAGTTGCTAATTCCTGCATTAATTCCTGACGTGGAATGACAGAGCATGTTTATATGACTTTAAATGTCGCATCGAAAAACTCAACAGGGGGTCTTGATTTTAATAAAAAGTGTGGTATATTTTGGGTATTATTATGTTCGTAATTAAAATTATATGATAAAAGGAATCACTTTTTCGGCCTTCGATTTGCTCCATGCGGGGCATTGTTTGATGCTGGAAGAAGCCAAGAAACAATGCGACTGGCTTATTGTGGGGCTTCATGATGATCCGAGCGTAGCCCCTTTGGAGTACAGAGGAAAGAAGAAAAGTACACCCATTCAGACACTGGAGGAAAGATACATCCAGCTAAAAGCAAACCGGTATGTGGATGAAATTATTATCTACAGAACAGAAGATGATTTGTATAACATCTTGAAAGAACTGAAACCTGACATACGCATAATCGGAGCCGACTGGAAAGGTAAAAAATTTACCGGTCACGATTTACCCATAAAAATCTACTACAACAACCGAAACCACTCCTATTCCACTACTGAGTTGCGGGAAAGAATCAAAAATTCCTGAAACTTCCACTACCTGTGTTTTTCGTATTTAAAGCTTACCACTTTTATTGCTTAACGAAAAGTGAAAAAAGTTTGGTTCCGATGATGTTTCCGGAAAGATCGCGAGCCGTAAGAGTTACTTTATAAGGTCCTGCTTTGTTCCATGTCCAGCTGTCGAATTGTACTTTTATTTGTTTAAACATACCGGCTGCGTCAGCCATCGGCACTTCCTTCGATCCGTCAACTGAATAAGTCATCGTGTAGTTTTTTAACGTAATGTTGTCTATATAAGCTTTTATCTTTTTCTCTCCAGAGATTTCTTGGTTGTCGTTCGGATCTTCAAGAATGATCACATATTGTCCAACTGGAGGTGGCTCCGGTGCGGGAGAGGGGGAAGGCGCAGAGCTTCCAGTACTCGCAGGCAAAACAACTGCCGGGAAATTGCCGGAAAGAAGAAGCAGAGCGAGAGTTCGAAGAGAAGCGCCATAGTAACTCGACGGGTTCATCGAAGAAAGTTTTTCAAGAATTTTTGACGCAAAAGCACCTTCTTCGGATCCTGCCGCGGCCGTGGCTATCCCAGCCGCGAAAGTGGTATCAAAATAATTTACGGTCGGAGATCCGGGGAGGGTGTAGCCACTGTAAAGAGAATTTTCTCCAGCGAAGAATTTAGCCATGAGGTTAATATTGTTGTAAGCTCGCGGTTCTCCGAACCACTTATAGTCCATAAAAAGCCGCCAAGGCACGCGGATCGCGTTATAAGAGAAATTGTCTTTGTTAGGGTTATGGGTTAGGCCTACAGCAGAGCCGCCGTCTATTGTGGTCCAGTCGGGCACAAGTCCTGTCGCAGTATTTTCGGCTTTTTCATGAATGTCGTAACAGCGGTCAATAACTTTGAACCAATCCTGGTTTCCGGTAAATTCGGCGAAGGCGCGATAAAAAGCCGGAGCGCAATAAGAAAGGTTTGTAATATCTGAACCGCCCCAGACATCGCCCGGTTTTAAAACGTAAGTGTCGGGTTCAACCTCGTAGTCAAAAATGTTTTTAATATAAATTTTGGCTTTACCTCCGTAAGGTTCGCCCCACTTGCTGTGGGCTACGAGGAGCGCGTAAGCAATATCTTCATCGCCGTCGGTCGCCGCGTTTTGACCGGCAACGTTCCCGTTCTTATCTATTTTCCAGTGCATCAAGCCGCGGGGATCAAGATATTTTTCGGTATAAGAAAGGAGTTTGTCAAACGTGCTTTTATCAGCCCGATATGCCGACAGAAGCATGCCGTATCCTTGGGCTTCTGAAACAGTGACATCATTATCTTCAGTTACTCGGACACGCAAAAACCCACTGGCGCCCGACGAGGTAACAAAACGACTTTTCCAGTCGCTGTATAGAATATCAGGCGAAGGTACAGTTGCTGCTGTGGCTAATTTATTATTAGTGCTTATTACAAATACAAAAGCAATTATTACTACTGTAGACCATCCTTTATATTTCATCTTTCTACTATTATAAACCAGAGAATTTCGAAGTCTACTTGATATAAATGATCTGGTCTGGTGTAATTTATTTTAGCGCATCAAGATTAACGCAAAGCTCGTCTTTCCATATCATTTCCGGGTAGGATTCCAGAATTTCACGGGAATAATCTTTTCTCTTGTTATACATTGTTTTGTCTTTAGCTTCGAATCTCACTGTAATATAGGGACCATTCTGTGAGTAGCGAAAAATCATCATCCCGTCGTCGAAGTCAATCCTGGCGCCATCGTTGCCGGGGATGTTGTGTTCGTCACTCACGCGCCCGTTTGGAAAGTCCTTCTTGAATTTTTCCGAAAGTATCCTTATAACTTCGACTTTTTTGCTGTCCGGACAACCGATTTTGATCTCCGGAGAAGAATAATATTTAGGGTAACGGTCAAAAATTTCGCTCATTTTTAAATTCTTTTCCGACATATATTCCAGAACGCGCAACGTCGCGTAAGTGCCATCGTCATAACCGTAAAAGTTGTCCCGGAAAAAGAAATGACCGGAGAGTTCACCGCCAAAAACCGCGTTTTCCGTAATCATCTTATCTTTAATGAAAGTATGGCCGGTAAGCCACATAATTGGTACTCCGCCGGCTTGTTTGATAGCCCAAGGAACGACTTGCGAACAGAGAGTGTTGTAAATAATTTTACCGCCTGGGAATCTTTCCAGTATCTCTCCCGCAAAAATTGCTAGCATCATATCGTTCCACATAATTCGGCCTTTTTCGTCTACTAGACCGATGCGATCACCGTCGCCATCATAACAAAAAGCAACGTCAAAATTTCCCTTTTTCACTTCCTCGCCCAATCCGCGCATGTAATCTTCATCGGTCGGATCGGGCGTGCCTTTGGGGAAGCTGCCATCCACCGTATCATTTTTTGCAATGACATCGCAGCCGGCAGCGCGCAAAATTTCCGGAATAAAAAAAGCCGGTGTGCCATGGCGAAAATCAACTAATACCTTTAATTTCTTTTTAATATCGACTCTTTTCAGAATGTCCTTTTGATAAGCCCCATGAATATCAACTTCGGTGACCGCGCCTTTTTTCTCCGCAACGAAATATTTATCTTTTTCCACTGCCTCCCTTATCTCTTTTATATCGCGAGGTAGGGTCGTCTGAGAAAAAGCTGTGGCGATTTTAAAACCGTTGAAATCTTTGGGATTATGCGAGGCGGTAATCATGGTCGCACCGTTGGTTTGAAAATAATATTGGCTCCAATAAACCATCTGGGTCATACACATACCGATATCGACAACATCAACGCCGGTAGAGGTGAGTCCGTTGATATAAGCGGCGTGAAATTCTGGTCCGGACAGGCGGCAGTCATAACCGACCACAGCCTGGCGAATTTTGCGGCGGCGCAGGAAAGTGCCGTAAGATTTGCCGATAGCTTCGACTTTAGCCGTGTCAATTTCGTCCGGCACGCGTGCGCGGATGTCATAATTACGAAAAATATAAGGGTTGATTTGCATAAAAAATTATTTAAATGATTATTAAATCTGGCGGCGTGTAATTATTCCTTAATTTTCAATTATGCATTAAATTTATCTTTACGCAAGAGCGTATCCCAGATATCTTGCTACTTCTCGAGTGCTTTTACTGTCTCGAATCATACGAATTGCTTGTATTCGTACCTTACCCGCGTTTTCATTTGTTGTATATGCCATGACCATACCTTAAACCACTTAGGGTGATTCCAAGGTATTGAACCATAACGCGGACTTGACAAATGAGGTTAGAAGTGTAATACTAAAAAAGTATTAAAATTTTTGCGTTCTTGTTGTAGATTTATCCAATTTTTAGAGTAAATACAAAAATTCCCGAGAGGGACGTTAGATTACTTACCTTATAAATAGGTTAGTTTCCCATCTAGCGCCCCTCCCGGGAGTTTTTTCTTTATTGATATTATATCATTTTCAGAAGTTTTATCGCAATGGCAGGTTCTTATAGAGGACTAGTCGGACTTGGGGAAAACATAGTTGACAACCAAGAAAGAGAGTATATTGTAGTTTACATAGCAAAGTAATAGCAAAAGCTTTCTTTGAAGGGAAACCAAAGAAGGCGCGACTTCAGATGAAATCGTTTCCCGTCACAAAAGAGGAGTTTTATAGAAAAAAGCAACACGTTTTACGCGTTGCTTTTTTATGTTGGTTGGAATTCAAAAGACGGAAGATGAACGAACGTCTTTCGTCTCTTGGATTCCAAGCGGATTCAAGCGGTCGATAAAAAAGAACTTTTCTTTTGTTGGCCCTTAAGGGATAAAATAGAAATTCTTATTACAAATTAACTAAACAAAAAACAAAATGAAAAAGTATATAGCAATTTTTGCAATTCTAACATTTGTTGTATCAACATCTCCATTGTCAGCTTCAGCTTTTTTCTGGAGCGATGATGTCGAGATTAGGAGTTCCAACTCTGCTCATGTTTCAAACACGGTTGAAACCAAAGCTAACACTGGCGAGAACCTAGCTGGCGGAAGCGCTGGCGGAGCCGGAGGAAACGGCGGAGACATCAGCGGAACCAAGAATGACGAGAATGATTCACAAGGCGGAGCCGGAGGAAACGGCGGAGCCGGAGGTCTCATTACGACTGGCGATGCTTCAGCTTTGACTACGGTTACCAACCGAGTCAACCATAACAAGACCAAAGTAGACTCATGCGGTTGTGAAGGGTATGAATATAACGAATATGAGGAGTATAATGGTCGCTACTTGAAAGTTAAAAGCAGAAACGAAGCTCAAGTTGAAAACAATGTTGAAACCGAAGCAGAAACCGGAAGCAATATAGCCGAAGGATCTAGCGGTGGCGCTGGCGGCAACGCTGGTTCTGTCGGAGGACACGGTAATGATCTTAACGCGAACGGCGGAGGCGCAGGGGGTAATGGTGATGTCGGTGGAGAAATTCGCACCGGTGGCGCCACATCCACAACCGTTGTCAGAACTAATGTCAATGTGAATAGAACTTACGTAAGATAGTTCTTCTTCGAAGTGTCTTCCGTTTATTAGCGGAGGACCTTCGGGCGCCTCGCGGTTTTTAAAAAACGGCGGGGAGTTCGAGGGAAATGAAAAAATTTATTGAAAAAATATTATTTGTAACTGCGATGCTTGTCCCTTTTGCATCCCTTTCGGCTGTGGAGATTGTCAATAATATTTCCACTTCAGCCTCTACAGGTGGTAACTCGGCTGGCGGCGGGAGTGTAGTGGAAGGAGAAAGCAGAGCAGAGGTAAAGATTTACACTAAAGTTGACGGGGAAGTTCTAACTGATATTGAGGAAACAAAAATCGCACCCAAAGGCGAAGATGCAGTGATAAAGCAAAAGGTTGAAGTAAATGTTTCTGATGTTTTGACTTCAGTTGAAGAAAAAGTAGAAACGGAGCCGGAAAATAAACGAGGTGTGGTAATTGCCTTTTTAGGAAAAATTTTTAAATATGTTTTATCAATATTTTAAATTAAACATTTTAGAAACTATAGAACGTTATGCGGCTCTATTTTTGGTTTTGACTTTAGCGCTGTCGCCTGTCTATCCTCTTCAGGTTATAGCTGAAGAAACGTCTCTAAACCTTTCCCAGGAAGAATCTGCGACAGAATCCGCCACGCCCGCTATAAACCAAAGTCAGACTGAACAAGTTTCAGGAGGTGGCGATGCCGTCGTTAATACAGGTAATGCCACGGCCGAGACCGAAATTCTAAACGAAGCGAATACAAATATTGTTGGCTCAGAAATTTCTACGGAGAACGGTCTGGAAAGTCCAACGGAAGGTAGCGGAGAAGAAGTTCCGTTAGAGTCAACTGTACAAACAAACGAAGGGACAGGAATACAAACAGAGGAAGTGGCGACTGAAGAACAATTCGGTAGTGGAGATACTCCGGGTTCAGATACTTTGCTTGAAAATGAAGCGACAGTGAAAAATGAGGCAGAAACTGCAGCAGAAACCGGAGAAAACAGCGCGTTAAGCGAAGAAGGCAAGGCTTTAATTGGAACCGGGGATGCTTTTGCCAGTACCAATGCCGTCTCGGTGGTTAACCTGAACCTAGCAGAATCAAACGGTCTTTTATATCTTCTCAATAACTTCCTTGGTTCTCTGGGGCACGTCGATCTCCGTCCTCTTGCTTCTTCTCCTGAGACTGCGAACAGCGACAATCCATGCATCCCTCCAGACTGCGACGCTCTGAATACCTCCCTGGAAACAGAAATAAAAAACAATGCCACAATTTCAAACGTGCTTTTGACCCGTTCGGAAACAGGGAATAATAGCGCGGAAGGAGGCACAGGTTCTCTAATATTGACCGGCAACGCTTATGCAGGAACGAATCTAATGAACATCGCCAATACCAACATAATAGATTCAAATTACCTGCTCTTCGCTTTCAACAATTTTGGGAATTGGAACGGCGATCTTATTTTGCCTAATGCGGAGTTTTTCACTTCTTTCTTTTCTCGAACCGGATCTACGTCGGAGATGACGCTTGAAAACAATAACGAATCAAGCATAGAAAACAATGTGGAAGTTTTGGCCGACACAGGAGGCAATAGCGCCGAAGGAGAGGGTGTGGTTGAAACTGGAGAAGCCCTCTCTAACGCCAATGTTTTAAACACGGTCAATACTAACCTTACCAACACTTCCGTCTTCTATGTCGCTTTCAGAATATTTGGCTCCTGGAATGGCTCAGTCTTCAATGCGCCGGAAGGCGTATCCTGGATTGAAACCCCGTCGGGCGTCGAACTCTTTTCGGATGGAACAAGCCCTGTGAACGGAACGGTCATATCGGGGGAAACGGATATAAAAACGGAAAACACTGCCAGTATTGCCAATAATGTAAAAGTATTTGCTCTGACTGGCGCAAATAAAGCAGTGAGCGAGGGCGGAACTGCCTCCGTTTCAACCGGAAATGCCTACGCTGGAGCCAATGTGCTGAATGTCGCAAATACCAATGTTATAAGCTCCAATTGGGTTCTGGCGCTGATTAATATTTTCGGAGACTGGAGCGGAAATGTTTCTTTCGGCCAGCCAGATTTGTGGATAGGCACTCAAGTGGAAGGGCCGGAAATCTTGAGGATTGGTTCGGAAGCGGTATTCCATACCACGGTAGCTAATCGCGGTGACGCTAAAGCCAGCAATGTTTTATTTAAAGGTAGTTTAAATTCATCGCTTGTCGGTTTGGAAGACGAGGACTACGGCGCATCGTATTCCCAAAATATCGGAAGTATTTTACCCGGCGAAGTAAAAGAATTCTCGTATAGGGCAAGAGTGAGCGACCTTATTCCGCCCGGCCGATCTTTTATTGACCATACACTGGAAGTCTCTGCAGATGAAACCGACGCGAATACGGTTGACAACTCTGATTTAGTTTCTTTGGTTGCTCTAAGGCAGTCTTCGCGGAGATCAGCAGGTAAGGCAAGTACTTACACAATAACTGTTCCTTCCCTAGAGGTGACTAAAACGAACTCTGCCGCTGGCCCTGTTTCCGCATCTGAAGCGGTGGATTACACTATTGTGGTAAAAAATAAAGGAGGTTCCGCTTTTGCCGGGATTTTGTATGATGTTTTGAAAGATAAAGAAGGGAATGTAGTGACGCAAAATAATTGGGAACTCGGAGAGATATTTCCAAACGAAGAGATAACCATGACGTACACAATGAACTTCAAAGAAAATGCCGCTCCGGGGATTTATACCAACTCCGCTTGGGTTCTGGCATACGGGGGAGGTTACCAAGAAGACCCTGCCTTAGGAACCAATGCTGATTCAAATATCGCGACCTCTTCAGTAACCATTTTTAAGGAGGAGATTGAAATTCCGGCAATTCCAGCCGAAGGAGAAGTGCTTGGAGCTTCATGTGGCTTATCTCTGGAAAAATTTTTGCGCCAGGGGATAGAAAATGACAGGGAACAAGTAAAAAAACTTCAGGAATTATTAAACGAGTATATGAATGCAAATCTCCCGATTACGGGTTTTTACGGTCCGCTTACATTTAGAGCGGTAAAAGAGCTACAGAAAAAATATGCCGATGAAATTCTTGCGCCTTGGAATATAAAGGACCCAACCGGAATTGTCTATCAAACTACTCAAAGATGGATCAATAAGCTTGAATGCCCGGAAGCTTCAATAGAAATGCCAATATTAATATCGTGGTCAAAAAATCCGAACGCGCCATTTGTGTCCACACTTTATTAACCTTAATCAGGGGGTGTTTTTTTTGTGTTGCTTTTTGCCTGTGCATGAAATATAATATATACATGCGTGAAGCAAGAATTCTTTTGATTTCAGGGGTTTGGGTAGCAATATTGCCATATTTGGGTTTTCCACTGTTTCTTAAAAACATACTTTTTTCGTTGACTGGAATAGGTTTTATTCTTATTAGTTTCGTACTCTACAAGAATGCAAAAAAGGGAGAAGGGGAGGAGATTCCTCATGATTTTCCCGAGAATGATGTTTTCGAAGAAGACGAAACAAAAACTGAAGAAAAAATAAATGGGGGTAGGGGAGAGATTTAGTAATATGTTTGAATATTTTAAAATGAGGCGCGTTTTTTTTACAACACTTCTGGTGGTTCTTTTCTTTGCTTCAGGCGTCTTTGTGGGTATCTACAAAGGGTCAGACATAAAAGATGTTGTCAATACTTTAGGCAAAAAAAATATTGCTGACGCAGCAGAAGCTGATTTTTCTCCTTTCTGGAAAGTATGGAATAGTATTAACGAAAAATATCCACTCAATAAAACAACTGACCAAGAAAAAGTCTATGGTGCTATCTCTGGACTCGTGGATTCATTGAATGATCCATATACTGTTTTCTTAAAACCAGATGAAGCGAAACTCTGGGAAGACGACATACAAGGCAACTTTGGCGGAGTCGGCATGGAAGTCGGCATAAAAAACAAAATACTCACCGTAATAGCCCCTCTCAAAGATACTCCCGCTTATAAAGCCAATATAAAACCTGGAGATAAAATTCTTAAAATAAATGATATCATTACCGCCAATTTAACTATAGAGAAAGCTGTCAGCTTGATTAGAGGAGAAGTGGGTACTATTGTGATACTGACCATTCTGCATGACGAAGGTGAACCGCCAAAAGAATTAAAAATCACACGGGAAACCATAAATATACCTATCTTAGATACAGAACTCCGGAAAGATGGTATTTTTGTTATTAAACTTTACAGCTTTTCGGCTAATTCAGTAAAACTATTTCGCGGTGCGCTGAAGAAATTTTCCGCGTCTAAGTCGAGCAAACTCTTGCTTGACTTGAGGGGCAATCCAGGAGGGTATCTAGACGCAGCCGTCAACATGTCGAGTTGGTTTTTGGAAAAGGGCAAAGTGGTCGTGACAGAGGATTACGGAAACAACAAAAAACCTACCATATACAGAAGCCAAGGTTACAATATGCTTAATGACAAATTAAAATTTGTCATCTTGATAGATGAAGGATCAGCCTCAGGTTCTGAGATACTCGCTGGCGCAATGCAGGATTATAAAAAGGCCTTGCTGGTAGGAGAAAAAAGCTATGGCAAGGGTTCAGTGCAAGAGGTCATGAGAGTAACCCCGGACACTCTCCTAAAAATCACAGTAGCAAAATGGCTGACTCCAAACGGCAAATCCATATCCGACAAGGGATTGATTCCTGATTACGTCGTGCCTTACACAAAAAAAGATGTTGAAGCGAAAAAAGATACTCAGTTGGATAAAGCAGTGGAGTTATTAAATAATTGGCCTATAAAATAAACAAGAAATAATATATGAAAATAATATTTTTACAAGATGTGCCGAAAGTGGGCAGAAAATATGACATAAAAGAGTTGAACGACGGATATGTTCTAAATTTTTTGTTTCCCAGAAAATGGGCAATTCTTGCTACACCTAAAGCTATTGCAGGCATAGAAAGACTCAAAAAAGAAATCGTAATCGAAAGGGAAGTGCAAGAAGATTTATTGGAGAAAAACTTGGAAGATGTCAAGGATAAGACTGTCACGATTAAGGCAAAAGCAGACGACAAAGGCCATTTGTTCTCTGCAATTCATGAAAAAATGCTGGTAGAAGCGCTAGATAAAGAATGCCATGTTCAGATCAGCGAGAAATTCATCGTTCTAGAAAAACAAGTGAAAGAAGTAGGGGAGTTTGAAATCCCAATCGCAATTGGAACCAAAAAATCTTCGTTTAAACTTATTATTGAGAGAGAATAAAAATTAGTTTACGCTCACTGTCTTTTTGACCACGGTTTTGCCGTTGAAAGAGGTCTTGCGGCGAGAGCCGAATTTGACCGTACCGGGCTTCAGAGCAAAAAGGGTGTGATCCTTGCCCATAGATACATTATTGCCAGCCATAATGACTGTACCGCGTTGACGGACGATAACAGAGCCAGATTGCGCCTTTTGGCCGCTGGAAAGCTTAATGCCTAGGTATTTTGGGTTCGAATCTCTTAAGTTTTTGGCCGTTCCTCCGGCCTTTCTATGTGCCATATGATTGATTTTCTTGAGTGAAGCAACTCGCTTTACTCATTACTTTCTTATATAATTAATGCCTAATAGTATAAACAATTATATGGAAAAAATCAAGCCATTCATAAATCAATGTTTGGAAAGCGAAAAGAGAAAGGATGTTTTGGTGGTAATTATCGTTATTTTGGTTGGTTTGGGCTCATTTGGGCTAGGTAGACTATCTAAAAATCAAAATTCAGGCCTAAGAATCGAATATGAGAACCAGAGAGCCAACGTCATAGACTCCATAAGCGGAGGTTTTTTAGACGCAAATCTCAATTCAAATATTTCACAAAATTTACCGAAAACAAGTTCCGGAAGTTTTTTTGCTTCGAATAGGGGAAGTAAATATTATTCTATCGGTTGTTCAGGCGGAAAAACTATCAAGCAAGAGAACAGGATTTACTTCAATACTCAAGAAGAGGTAGAAACCGCTGGTTATGAGCTTTCCAGTTCATGTGAGTAGTACCACGTACTAAAGATATATTGTGCGACATGATATTAATTAAACAAAGCCCTATTCCCTACAAGGAAACCGAGAGAATCCTGGAGGAAGGAGGTTAACTATATAATTGAGTTTTTATTATCTTTAGCTGAGTAATTATATTTTCATCCGTAATTTTTTTAAATCTAGGAAAAGTTTTTCCATCTTTTGTAACATTTCCCATAAACATCTCTAGTGGCCGAAGTTCAAATAACTTCCCTGCTTGATAAGCACGCGAAGACTTATAGAGTGGTAGATAAACAACCATATGAATATCTTCGGGTCTGCAATCTTCCTCAGTGTGATACCCGACTCCGATAACTTCATAAGCATGATCATTGACTCCCTTATCTGAATCATGCTTATAGTGATAGTAGAATGTTTTTTCCGGAACTTTTTTAGGAATTTTTCTAGGCACTTTAGATATTTCTTCTAATATTATTATTGGTTTTAATAATTTATATCAGGAGAAAAGTTGCCAAGGTTTATTGAGTTCATATTCCTTAAGTTCCCTACAGCAGAAATTAAATTCTCCCAAACGATACCTATGATAATATCATTCCAAATATATTCTGCTGGCTCTTTGAGATATTCATACCACAAGTTCCTCACACCTCCGGTAATATAGTTTATATTTTCCTGTCCTTCGGGACTCTCCACTATAGATTTAATACTTATTCCCGAATAGCTAAGCACTAAGACAAGAAGAACACCAAAAAACAAAACCCCGATGATGCTAATTCCCTTTTGGTTTTTATTTAGATTGGCCATTCATTCAGCTGCTTTATTATCAACCCTAATTAAAAACGCTGTCCCATAAATCTTTAAGCCAATTAATCGCGTCAGATAAGGAAATGTTGAAATACTTGAGTATGATTAGAGCAATAATTATAATTATAATGGTCTTCAAAAACCCGCCTTGTTTAGACAAAACATTATCCCCTTTATTTTCGAATTCTTTATTCATAATATAAATATTTTACCATTTTGTGTTCATTTTTGACAATCTAAATTGTTAATTACCTAACTTTTCCGATCGGTAGAGTTAGGTAATTTTAATTAAATGAGTAAGGAGGCAAATAATACATCGGGTCGAGGTAGGCGTTGATAGCCGCTATGGGCTGTTTCAAGATTCTCCCCGGGCAAGATTTAGAAGGTACCGTTTGCACACTCACGGCCTCTGAAACATACAAAGAAACGTGTAAATGAGGCCCAGTGACCCTGCCTGTGCCTCCCGTATAGCCCACAGTCTCTCCTCTCTGCACCCTTTCCCCTTCCGATACTTTGATGAGGGAGAGATGCCCAAAAGCGCTTGAAAGGCCGTTATTGTATTCTATAAAAATCCACTTGCCGAAAGAAGCTCCAGGACAGCTCGCATCTGTGTCGCCTACTCCCTTCACCACTCCATCTGCCATTGATTTTACCGGCAACGGAGTCCTGGCTCTAAAATCAGCGCCACTGTGTCCGCTCGCATATGTTCGGTGTGGGCCGGTCTTGGCTCCGAATTGTTGAGTGACAAATATCTCATCCAGGGGCCAACTCAAGACTCCCGCTGAGGGCAATTTGGAAGGGTCCAAGATGAATTGGAGTTGCGATTCATAATTTCGCAATTCTGCCTCGAAGGCTAATTTTTTCGCCAGCTGATCTTTTAAAAGTTTTTGGTAATTGGCTTCGTTGTTTTTGGTCTGGATTAAAAGTTTTTGTTTGTCTTTAGTGCTTTGGTCTACCACTTTTTTCTGATCAGCTAGTTTGGATTTAAGCGTCACCAGTTCATTCTTGGCTTTGGTCGTTTCGTTCCTGGTGTCTTCCAGCTCATTCTTAACTTCTCTTAATCTGATGATATTCTTTCTAATCTCTTCTCCGACAGTCGCCACGTTGTCTAGGTCGTTCCAGACAACAGTAAAATTATTTTCCGAGAGCAAGGTGGTCAACGTATCCCGCTGTTCGAATTCATCTACTTTTCGAATACCCTCTGAGATAGCTTCAGTATTGTCTCCAATGATACTTTCCTTATCGTTTATATCCAGACTCAATTCTAGTATTTTTAAATTTGTTTTATCAATTTTTTTCTGCGTCACCGACATATCAACCGTCAACTTTTTCTTTGTTAAATCAAGCTGTTTTAACGAAACGCTCAAGGAATTTTTTTCTTTTTCTAATCCATTCAATTGAATTTGATATTGTTTGATTTCCTCTTCGAGCTCATCTATATCTTCATTCTTTTGGTCAATTTTTTCTCTTAACTCTTTCGCTGTTTCCGCATAAGAAAAAACAGTTGGGACCAACAAAAGGATCCCAATGAAAATAAACAAAGGTAATCTATATAGCTTCTTGTAATCTCGATATTGTTTCATCTTTACCTATTACAGAGGCAATAGTAAATGGATCCGGAGATTTTTCTAAGCCGGAAAGCGCGTAACGCACAGGATGAAACAGTTCTCCCCTGTTTTCGAGCGCATTCGCTACTTGCATTAAGGAATTTTTTATATTTTCTACCGTGAAATCTTTTTCATCTAATTTTTGAAGCGCGTCTATAGACTGACTCAGGTTTTGAGAAATTTTTTCAGCAGATGCGCCTTTGTAAATTAATTTCCCTTTTTCTATTGCTGGTCTTTTATAAAACAGATCAAGCTCTCCCCTCTCCACCATCTCCACTACTTCTCCCCATTTGGAAATCCTTTCCGCAATAATTGGAATAATTTTTTCGATTCTTAATTCATCCGGCAAATATTTAAAAATATTTTCTTTTAATTCTGAATCAGAAAGTTTTTTAATATATTCTTTGTTTATCCAATCCAGCTTCTCCGAATTGGCTTGCGCACCAGAGTGTCCAATACCTGAAATATCAAAAGCTTCAATGAGCTCATCCATGTTAAAAATTTCTCTTTCGTCTCCAGGATTCCAACCCATTAAAGCCAAGAAATTAACCATCGCCTGGGGCAAATATCCATCACTCTTGTATTCTAAGACGTCTTTAGCTCCATCTCTTTTACCCAATTTCTTTTTACCATCAGAAGCCATGATCGGTGGCAAAGTAGCGAAGAATGGGGGTTTGATACCTAGGGCTTCGTAAATTGATAAAAATTTTGGCGTAGAAGAAATAAATTCTTGTCCACGCATCACGTGGGTAACTCCCATTTCAATATCATCTATGATATGAGCAAAGTTGTATGTCGGATAGCCGTCGCTTTTTATCAAAATAAAATCATCCAATGCTTCAGTCCCGGCAGAGAGATCGCCATACACTAAATCATGCCACTTATAACTTTTTATTTCTAACACTTTGAAACGAAGTGGTTTCGAACCATCCCATTTTTCAAATTTATCGGGCCGATGTTCTCTATACAAAAAAGGTTTTTTAGCTAATTCAGCTTGGGTGCGAAATGCATCCACTTCTTCTTTCGTATACGGGTCTGAGTATGCCAATCCTTTATCAAAAAGAGTTTGAGCGTACTTTTTATACGAATCGAGTCTCTCTGATTGTAGATATGGGGCATGTGGTCCTCCTATGTTTAGTCCTTCGTCCCATTTTATATTCAACCAATTCAAGGATTCGATGATATGTTCTATCGAACCTTTAACTTCTCTTTCTTTGTCCGTATCTTCAATTCTTAGTATGAAAGTGCCTTTATTTTTTTTAGCCCAAAGATACGCGTAAAGCGCAGTGCGTATGCCTCCAATATGCATAAACCCTGTCGGACTAGGCGCGAATCTTGTGACAACTTTATTCTCCATCCACCCATTTTAGCACCTATTCTTCATGGCTCAAAGCTATATCTACAAGCTCTCGAGCTATCTTGTAGGCGGCATCGGGTTTATTATAAGTCTTAGCATTCTGCGCCATTTTATCCCAAATCGTTTTGTTATTCGCAATTCTTTCAATTTCTGAAACCAATATGTTGGCGGTCATATTTGCTTCTTCTATGACATTACAAGCACCCACATGAGCATAGTTGAAAGCGTTTTTTCTTTGATGATCTCCGTTAGTCGTGGTTATAGGGACAATAATGGAGGGGATCCCCCAAGATGCTATTTCAAATAGTGTTGACCCGGCTCGAGTGACTATGATCGTCGCTGCCCCAGCGGCCATTTTTACGGCAAGCTGGTTTAGAAAAGGAAAAGGCATGTACCTGACTTTCTCTTCGTTCGAAGCAAGTATAACCTCCGCCTGTCCGACAACATTTTTAAAATTATTAACTCCTGTCTGATGGATGACCTGGAAATTGTGCAGGAGTCGAGGCAATGCATCTAGTACTATGTTGTTGATAAGTTCTGCTCCCTGAGAGCCGCCCAAAATTAAAACTACTGGTAAATCTGATTCTAACTTGAAGTATTGCAATCCTTCCGAAGGAGGAGCAGGATGTTCTATTTCTATTCTTATCGGATGCCCAGTCCAAGCAACTCTGTCTTCGGGAAAATAATCGGCTGCCTCTCTGAAAGAAACGGCCACTCTTTTCGCAAAGCTCCCAGCCCACTTATTCACTCGGCCGGGGACAGAATCTGATTCGTGGATTAATATAGGAATATGTAAAATCCTTGCTGCTAGTATGGTAGGAAAAGACGCATATCCACCCTTCCCAAAAACAACATCAGGATAGATTGAAAACATTTTATAAACAGCGTTTATAATGCCGAAAAGTGTTCTAAACACATCAGAGATATTTTTTAAAGAAAAATGTATTCGTGCCTTTCCCGCCGTTATCTCCTCATAAGAAAGTCCATTTTCTAAAAGCAATTCCTTATCATAGGGACTGTCAGATATATAATATAGCTTCGCTCCTATAATATTCTCTTTATCTATTATTTCATTTACTTTCTCTGCAACAGCAATAATCGGATAAAAATGTCCACCTGTTCCTCCCCCTGTAAAAACTATTTTCATTTTTTTGATTTATGACTCTCTATTATTAAAGAAAATCTCATTAATTTTTCTCCTGAAACTTTGATATTTGAAACACAAGACCAATCGCCATGAGATACACCATTAGTGAAGTACCTCCGTGGCTCATGAATACCAGTGGCACTCCTGTCAGTGGAAAAACCCCGGTAACAGAAGCAATGTTCATAAATGACTGCGCCACAACTAGTATAACAATTCCGGAAACCAAAAGTCTACTGAAAAGATCGGGAGAATTATTGGCAATGCGAAGACCACGCAAAACAAAAAGCAGGTAAAGCACTATTATGGCAACGCTCCCCACGAAGCCAAGCTCCTCTCCCAAAACAGCAAAAATGGAATCACCCTGTGGTTCTGGTAAGTAGCTGAATTTTTGAATGCTCTGTCCGTATCCCCGGCCTAAAATACCTCCAGAACCTATCGCTATTAGAGATTGTTGTATTTGATAAGAAGAACCTTGAGGGTCTTGTGAAGGGTCAATGAAAGTTTTCACTCGCTCTTGGAGGTAAGGCGTAAAGAAAACTAGGATGGATAACACAATAATAGCTCCTGCTCCGAGTAAAGAGATGTACTTCATTGATACACCAGAAATAAAAAGCATCGATATCCCGGCAATCGCGATCAAAATGAAACTTTTGGTATCTGGTTGATTAAATAAAATAAAAGCTATAACCGTGAGCATTATACCCAAAGGCAGAATTCCAAATTTGAAATCTTGGACCCTACTTTTTGCCCAGGCAAGCCATGCGGCGAAGTAAATTACAAACCCGAACTTCAGAAATTCTACTGGCTGAAAACGGAGTGATCCTATTTCTATCCATCTCTCCGCCCCGAAACGACTCCATCCCAGAGAAGGAATGAAGACAGCAGCGGTTAAGAGTATTGATCCTAAAAAAATATAAAAAGAATATTTGCGCCAAAATTTATAATTTATTTTATAAACAAGATACATACCAAGAAAACCAAGTCCAAAACCGAGAACTATTTGGTTGAAGAGAACAGAATAAAAAAGTTGTTTGTTTTTCATCAGAATCCCCAAAGATGCGGAAACAAACATAGCCGCTCCAAAAAAAACCAAAAGCAGAACTATCGTCAAAAAGAATCTATCTATTTTCTTTTCTTTCGTCATATCCTTATCTGCTTACAATCGCTAAAATTATTCCTATAATGGAGAAAGCGACGGAAAAAATCCAAAAACGCATAGTAACTTTATAAGATGGCCAACCCAACGCCTCGAAATGGTGATGTATGGGAGCCACCTTAAAAATCTTTTTTCCATTTCTTAATTTTTTAGAAACAAGTTGCAAAATAACAGAGAGAGAAGATATGACGAGAGGCATGGCGATAACAGGAAGAATCAAAACTGAATCAGTTAAAAAAGCTAAAGTAGCCAGAGTGATAGTGAGTCCTAAAATACCAGTTTCTCCCATATAGAATCTGGCTGGCGGTATATTAAACCACAAAAAGGCAAGTATGGCTCCGGTAATTACAGCTGAAAAAGCCGCTATGTCTATCTGATTGTTAGCAAAAGCTACCATAGAATACGAAGCGAATATGGCCGACAATACTCCTCCCGAGAGTCCATCTATGCCGTCAATGACTCCGCCAGAAAAGGTTCCCAAGGCAACTATTATAAAAATTGGAATTATGAATATACCCAAGTATAGATCTCCCCCGAAAGGAATATGTATAGACGTCATTCCCAACTTATAATAAAACCAAAGTCCGATCAAAAAAGAAATGAAAAATACCAACAACGCTTTCCACATACGCCAAGATTTATCATCATGAGCAATTTTCCCTTTTCCATAGATCTGCACCAGATCGTCCCAAAGTCCCAAGAAAGAACCAAAAAGTAAAACTAAAAGCGGTATCAGGGTTTGGTTTTTACTAAGAAAATTTATTTTCTCGGTGATTGGAGATGGAAATAAAATTGAAACTAAATAAAAAAGAAGAGTGGAAAAAAGTATTGAAACCCAAATTATCACTCCACCCACGCGAGGAGTTTTGAGCTCTTCTTTTTCATTATTGATTTTTTTAAAATCAGAGTTATCGACTCCAGTACTGCGAGAATATTTTTTCCACATCTTGTACTTGTAAAAAAAATGTGTTGCGAAAGGTGTAACAAAAAGTCCTATCAATAAGGCCGTTACCGTGGGTAGGAATATTTTGACCAGATTGAGGAGCATAATTTTAAAGCAATTTAGCTACATCATGATAAGTTATGAATATCATCAGAATAATTAATATGGCAAAACCAACCATATTGGCAGAATTGGCAAATTTGGGATTCAAGGGAGAACCTTTTATTTTTTCGATTAAAAGAAAAAGAAGTCGCCCGCCATCAAGCGCCGGAAACGGAATGAGGTTTATAATTGCCAAATTTATTGAAATCAAAGCGGCAAAAGAAAGCAGGTATGCGAAACCAAATTGATAAGCATCTCCGACAATACCTACCATTCCCACAGGTCCGGAAACTGAAGAAAGACTTCCTTTGCCCGCTACACCCTCCCTAATAAGCGTAAAAAGGCCTATAGCAGTACCTTTGGTGACAGACCAGTTCAAGACCATTCCTTCAGAAAAAGCCCTTAAAAGGGGCAATTTTACTACCCCTATCTCATCCATAACTATGCCTATGCTGAAATCTTCTCTATCAGGATTTTGGACGGAAGTTACTTTCGCCATATTCACGGTTTGATCTTCTTCGCGCAAATACCCAAGCGTAACTTCTTTTCCTCCATGAGAAACTATAAAAGATTTAAGTGTCGTAGGGTTTATGTCTGAAACCACGTCACCGCCACTTTCGATAGAAACAACCTTATCTCCAGACCTTAATCCTGCCACTTCGGCTGGCGAATCAGGCAAAACCGAAACTATAACCAAATAAACATCCGTTGCGGTATATCCTTTTGGTTCGCTTCCAACTGAGGTGGGAAGCCCCGACATAAAACCTATAGAAAATAAAATCCACGCAAGCAGAAAATTAGCAAAAACTCCGGCAAAAAGAACTATCGCCTGTTTATATTTTGGTTTGTTTATGAAAGCCCTGGAAGCATCAATTTCGGAGATATTTTCTTCCGTCTTACTGGCAGATAAAGCATCCGCATTGTCGCCAAAAATTTTTACAAATCCTCCAATAGGCAAAAGATTGATGCTGTATTCTGTCTCTCCCCTTTTAAAACCAAACAACTTTGGGGGGAAACCAAAACCGAATTCGTCCACCCTGATACCAAACTTTTTTGCGCTCCAAAAATGTCCAAACTCGTGAACTAAAACCAAGACTAATAAGATGATAACAAAAATTAATATATTCAATCCGTAATTCGTAATTTATAATTTGTAATTAATTTACCCCATAACCTCCTTCTCTTTCTTTTCAAAGATGCTCTCCAGTGTTTGGTTTATTTCGTCTATTATTTTTTGTAAATCGTCTTTGGCTCTAAATTTTTCGTCTTCAGTGAGTTTGCTTTCTTTTTCCAACTTTTGCACTTCGTCCCAAATTCTCTCACGTTCTTGGCGAACGGTAATTCTCTGCTCTTCGAGTTTTTCTTTTAAGACCTTAACTAATTTTTGCCTTGTTTCTGTTGTCAACTGCGGAAAAATAACTCTAATCCCAGATTCGTCGGTAGCTACTGATAGACCCAAATTTGCCGCTACTATGGCTTTTTCTATTTCCTTCACTTGATTTTTATCCCATGGCGCAATACGAAGCGTCTTTGGGTCTTCGATCGAAACCGAAGCAACATTTTTTAACGAAACATAAGAACCATAGGATTCTACAGAAACACCATCTAAAATCATCGGCGAGGCTCTTCCGATATTGAGCTGGCTATATTCTTTACTTAGAAATTCAGCGACCTTGTTTAATTCTGTCTTAAAATTTGAAAAATTATATTGCATAAATCCATTATAACATTTAATGTTAAAAACTAAAAACGGGGCATCATTAAGGCCACAGATTCCATTAAGGTTTTCACTGATGAACCAGGTTGATTGATAAATTCACGAACTTTGAAAATATGACCAAAAAAATCAACCTTTGTGTCAAAGGCAGCCTTTGACACAAGTGTAGTTTCAAGCGAATTTAAGAATTTCAACGCTTTGGATCTGTTGGAATCTAACTGTAAAACTTCCTCTTCTTCTTCTTCTTCTGGCTCAGTCAATAATTCTTTGATAAAACTAATCCTGTTTCCTAAAAGCATCTCAATAAATTTCTCTGCATCTTCTTTAAACTCATTTTTTTTCTCTGCTAGGTCAACTCTCGCGGAGATGACATAAAACCTGGAAACTAAGGTCCGAAGCAAAGCATTTTTGTCTGGGACAACCAAGAAGAAGTGAGTACCTTCTATCGGTTCCTCAAAAATTTTAAGCAAAGTATTCTGCGCTTCTAGTAAAAAGTTATTGGCGGAAATTATATATATTTTTTTGTCAGTAGAGAATCCTTTTTCATGTTCTACAGATTTCAAATTGCGAGCATCTTCTACTTTAAAAGTATCGATAGAGATATTATAAAAATCCGGATTACCAGAAACTTTTATACCCATACTTTCAACAAATTTGAAAAGTTCCGGGATTATTTCTTCGCTTACTCCCTCTATGAGATACGCATGATGCAAATTGTTTTTATCTAAATGCTCTAGAATATTCATAATCATTTTTGGACATCGGATGTCCAAAATATTTATTTTTTACTAAGAACTGTTTTTTTATATACGTCCAAATGCTCGAGAGCAATGCCTGTCCCTTTCACTACGCAAAACAGAGAATCTTCCGCCAAGGTTGCCTTTACGCCAGTCTTTCTGTAAACCAAATCCGTAAAATTGCGCAACTGCGATGTTCCACCCGTCATGATAATACCGTAATCCATGATGTCAGAGGCAAGTTCTGGCGGAGTCTCTTGCAATACGTCTTTGATCGCTTTTATTATCTGTTTCAATTCTCCATCTATGGCTTTCACTATCTCATTGGTTCCGACTTGCGCCGATCTCGGTAATCCTTGGATGAAGTCCCGCCCCTTAATAGTTACCCGGAGTTCTTCCTCGAGCGGGACAGCTGCGCCTATTTTTATTTTTATTTCTTCAGCTGTTCTGTCCCCTA
>CAYIEM010000001.1:0-81809 GCA_964362545.1 uncultured Candidatus Saccharibacteria bacterium | reverse complement strand
AGAAGATAAAGTGTAAGCGATTGGTCGTAGGTTCGATCCCTACCCCCGGAGCCAGTTAGGGTTATCAGCTAATTCTAGCACCAGATTATACGGAGAAGCTATTGCAAAATCTAGCTTTTTTCCGTTTATGGTAGGGTTCTGAAGAAAAGAACTCAAGAAAGCTCTTTTTCCTGCCGTGTCAGAACTTTTTTCGAATATTGTTTTTGCTCTACGCGCTACAGAGACAACCATAGCAACGGTTGTTTGGTAATTGTAATCAGCTTTTGAATGTTCTGCGAGTTCAATTTCTAGGGTCTCTATTTGGTCCTGGTATTCTTGATTCTTTTTGTCGTAGATATCCTTCCCGATACCTTGATCTATGTATGCCTCCAGCAGTCTGTTTTGTTTGGACTTCAACTTTTCGTGGTCAGTCATTATGCGACTTATCTGCGCCTTATGGAATACAATTTCGTACTTAACAGACTAAACAAATTTGTAGAAAGAACGGTCCGTTTTGCTTATAATGCCAGTCTCGTGGATGCAATGGTCCGTTCAACAAAGATACTCGATGCGCTATATATCATGCCGAATAATCAGAAAGAAGAAGATTTGGAAGGTCGAGACAAAAAAGCTTTCTATTCAGAAAATGATTTACCGCAAATAGCTACGGACAAACAGCGCAACTTCTTAACCAAGTTAATAGACGAACAATGCGACAATGATAGCAAAGAAGAATATCTGAACCATCTAAAGTCTCCCTATCTTTCTAAATTCGAATGCTCGGAGCTTATCAATTCTCTTTTACCAGTGAAATAATTATCAGCTTAATCAAACAAATATGAACACGAACACAATTACAGCCAATATGGATGGTCCAAGAAGATTTTACTGGCCTCCAAAATATGACCTGGAAGAAACTCCGATGATAAGCAAGAGCCAAAAAGAAAGACTCACTGCTCTTATTTACCAGAATATTCTTGACGAGGATGAAAGAGAATTGAAACTTATGGAGCTCGAAGATATGACGGAAGCGGATGCGGATTATTCCTTGTATCAGTTTTCTAGTGGGAAGTGGGAATGAAATAAAAAACAATTAAGGTGGTATTCCGCGCAGGATGCCACCTTTTTTGTTTGATCTCAAATCACTTTAAAATTTAAGCTAAAAATGCTATGATTTTTAAAGTTTTTACTTATTAAATTATGGCAAAAATAACCAGCAAAAGAATAGGTGAATACCTTTTAACCGCACTTAATATCCTTGCAGAAAAAGGAGGAGAGTGTCCAACAAAAGAACTCATTAAATATATGGAAGAGAGACTAACTTTCACAGAATGGGAAAAGAGCTTAAACAATTCTGGTCAATTTAGATGGATAACGACTTTTCGTTTTTATTCAATAAATCTTACTAAGGCAGATTGGATAAAAAAAACAGGTGGAAAATGGATTCTCACAGATGAAGGTAAAAAACATATAACCTTATCACCACAAGAAATTTTTGATCTTTCTGGAAAAGCATACTATAAATGGAGTTCAGAAAATAAAACTGAAGACTACGAGACTGATTATTCGGAAGAAATCGAGGACGAGCCTGAAGTTCTTATGGAAGTTAAACCAGGCGATATTACCTTTCAGAATTTATTATCTGGTATTAGTACTTGTCGTATTCAAATACCTCCATTTCAACGTTCCTTTGTTTGGAGTCCTAGTGATATACGTTTTCTATTAGATAGTATTTATCGAGGATACCCTATTGGTAGTTTTATTTTCTGGAAAACAATTCGTAAGCTTCCACATACACGCAATATTGGTAGTCTAGAACTTGACCATGGAGATATTAACCCTGGAACTGAGATTTCATATGTACTTGATGGACAACAGCGTATTACATCTCTTTTTGCTGCTATAAAAGGTTCCACCATAGATGGAGAAAATTATCGTTTTTTGTTTGATGTCCGTAGTAAAAAATTTGTTGTTCGAAAAAATAATAACGAAGAAGGTAACGAAGACAATGACCATGAGAATCTTCTTGTTCCGTTGAGTGCATTATTTCTTGGTCTCGCTTCATATAACATAGTTGCTCAAAAATATCCAGAAGAATATCGGTCAGTGCTAGTTATATTGTATGAAAGATTATCCAGTTATCGTTTTTCCGTTATTGATGTCATAGATAAAAATACTTCTTCTGAAGAAGAACAAAGTGAAGGAGTTAAGCAGGTAGTAAGAATGTTTTCACGCATAAATGAAACAGGAAAAAAATTGACAGTTGTAGCTAAAATGGTTGCACGTTGCTGGGGAGAAGGATTTGAACTTCGCGAAGCTCTAGACGATTTTTACAAACAACATCCTGCTCTTGAACCTATTCGCGAAGAAACAATCCTTCAAACATTCTCTGTAATACTAAATTACCGCAAGTGTCGTTCTCGTGATATTCTAGAACGAACAAGTATTAGGAAACTTGAATCTGAGTGGGATACACTTATACAGTCTCTTCTGCTTGCTGTTGAGTTTATACAATCTAAACTTCATATCAAGAATTTTAGTTACTTACCATTTGATGGATTACTTGTACCACTTGCGTACATATTTCACAAAAAGAAAGAATTATCTCATTCGGAAATTACAGCATTAGAACAATGGTTTTGGCGCGCATCACTATCTAATAGATATGACTCAACAGTAGAATCAAAAATAGAAGAGGACTGTTCTGCTTTTGATGAGTTTTTAGACGGCAAAAATCCGCAATTCGCATACCTTATTGATTGGGCTTCATTAAAGAATAATCTAATAGCGCAGAGATATAATTTACGTAATGCTTTCGTGAAAACAGTCCTTTCTCTTTATGCTAATGCTGAACCTAAAAATCTTACAGATGGAAGATCAATATCTCTTGATGGAGCCTTTACTGGGTATTACAAGCACAATCTTCATCATGTTTTTCCTCAAGCATATTTACGACAAAGTGAACCAGCAAACAAAGAGGTATTTGATAGTATCGTAAATATTATGCTTATTCCTGCAATTACAAATGTGGGAATTTTAGACACAGCACCAGGTGATTATTTTGTAGGTTTTCAAAAAACAAACACCGAACTTCCAGAAATACTTACACATCACTTTATTCCAAATATGCAAGAGTCAGGACTTCTTTCAAATGAATTTTTAAAGTTTCTAGATTATCGTGCTGAAAAAATAGTACAAGCGTTCCGTGTTAAGACTGGTATTGGTTCTGCGTCCGAAGCACACTTTGACAATAACCCAACTAAACCAATAGATATTATTGAGGGTCGTGTTCGTTCGTTTGTGCATGAAAAACTTAAAGGAGATACAGAAGGTTCATATTGGGAGGAATATGTTCCATCAGACATTCAGAATGTTGTAGATAAAAAAATACAAGATGATTTGCGTCGCCATCCATATAAACTTGAAGAGTACATGCGTGACGAGGTTAGAATAACTTTTCTTGATTTAATGGATTACGAAAAAATTATTTTAACAAACTGGGAATTATTTGGTAGATACTTTGGTAGCAAGGGTCAAGTAGAACAACACTTTCGTGCTTTTAAAAATTATCGTAACTCTATCAAACACAATAGGGATTTAAATGAGGTAGATAAACGCAATGGAGAAGCAGCAATATTATGGTTAGAGAATATATTAAAATAAATATATGAAACAGGGTGAAACAGATATCCTCGAAAATGACATCTTAAAAAAATATCCAGAAGTACTTAATATCCTGTTGTGTGACCAAACAACAAATAGGAATATTTTTTGGGCCACTGATAATTACCAGTATCTTGGTGATGATTATAAATTTCTATCACTTATTAAGATAGGCTTGATTACGGGAAAAAATAATAAGGTGATAATGCCTAGAGTTTTGAAGAATAAAACTCTTCAAAATACTAGAATCAAAAATATGGCAGAGGTCTATACTCCAGCCTGGATATGTAATGCTCAAAATAATCAAGTTGACAATGCTTGGTTTCAAAGAAAAGATCTCTTTAATAAAGAAACTGATTTATCTGACAGTGGTCTGAAATGGAAAACAAATTTTAAAAAAATAATTTTTCCTAAAAATAAGACGTGGAGAGATTACGTAAAGGACATGCGTCTAGAAATAGCTTGTGGCGAAGCTCCATATATTACAAGTAGATACGATACAACCACAGGAAAATTTATTCCTGTGAAAGAAAGAGTTGGAATATTAGATCGAAAATTGAGAATTATTAATGAAAATGTAAGTTCTCTTAAAGAATGGGCTAGTGCAGCTCAAATTGCTTACCAAAGCATCTATGGATATGAATGGCAGGGAGACAGTTTATTGCTAGCACGAGAAGCGATGCTGTATACTTTCATTGAAAATTATGCTTTGAAGTTTGGGAAAAATCCAGAAGTTAAATCAATAAAAAGTATCGCAAATATTATCTCTTGGAATGTATGGCAAATGGACGGATTAAAGGGTGTAATTCCTAATTCTTGTAAAGAAGAAAGTAGTACAACTATTGACACTTTTGGAGGAAAAACTGTTAGTAAGTCAAAATGTTTAGGTTGTACTAATAATGATATTAAAAAACATAATGGTATATATTGTGTAATAAAAGATTGGTCAGTTAATGGGAAAAAAGGTCGAGAGATTACATTCATAGAACTTCTTAAGAGTTAAAATGGATATGAAAAAATTAAACAAAATTGATGTAAGCGTACTCGATCATATTATTATTGGGAGAGTTGAACCAAGGATTTACGCGTTTACTACAGAGATAATTCCTAATTATATAAAAATTGGTGATACCTATCGTCCACTTGAGACACGACTTGGTGAGTGGAGAAAGTATTTTCCTAATTTAGAAAAAAAGTTTGATGAGGTTGCAAAAGTTGATGATCAAACTTTTTTTAGAGATCATGCTGTTCATTATTACCTCGAAAAAGAACTACAAAAAGAACGGCTTCTTCCAGATAGTCTTAGGAAAGCTCCATATTATTCTAAGGAATTTTTTAAAAATACCTCAAAAAATGATCTGATTGGTGCAATTAAAGACATTAAAAAAAATCATAAGAATAAAGAGAATAAATATCAATACTACAAATTTGATACAAGCCGTATTCCTGTTTTTCATACATACGCAAGAGATGAAGATTATGACCCAAGACCAAATCAGCAAGCAACTATAAATAGATTTAAGGAGGCTTTGACCAAGGGACGAACTAACTTATTGATGTATGCGGTGATGCGATTTGGTAAATCGTTCACCTCTATGTGTTGTGCGGTTGAAATGTCAACAAATCTAGTACTGGTTGTATCTGCAAAAGCAGATGTGAAAGAAGAATGGAAAAGAACAGTAGAAAGTCATAAAAAATTTACTGGCTATAGTTTTCTAGATAGCAAGGATCTTTTGCAAGGTAAAACAATAGTAAAAGATAAGCAGAAAGCAAAAGAAAAAATTGTTTTGTTTCTAACATTGCAAGATTTACAAGGTGATGGAATAAAGTCAAAACATAAAGAAATATTCGATAATAAAATTGATCTATTGATTATTGATGAAACTCATTTTGGTGCACGAGCAGAACAGTATGGAAAGGTATTGAAATATCCACTCTCAGTAAAAGAGATGAAAAATGAACTAAAGTTAGCTGATAATACTTTAGATGATTTAGATAAAACAATAAAAACAATTAATGCTAAGGTTCGCCTTCATCTCTCTGGAACACCATATCGGATTTTGATGAATAGTGAATTTACAGATGAAGACATTATTGCTTTCTATCAGTTTTCGAATATTGCAGAAGATCAAGAGAGATGGGATAGAGACAATCTACATAAAGACGAAGTAAAAGAATGGGATAATCCATATTATGGGTTTCCGCAGATGGTTCGATTCGCATTTAATCCAAATGAGTCCTCACGTAAAAAAATGGAGGAATTTAAAAGAAATGGTATTACCTACACATTTTCTGTATTATTTAAACCTATATCAATAACTAAAGATACAAAAAATAATTTACATAAAAAATTTGAACACGAAAAAGAAATAATTGAGTTATTAAAGGTAATAGACGGATCAAAAGAAGATGAAAATATATTAAGTTTTCTTGACTACGATAAATTAAAAAAAGGTAACATGTGTCGTCATATTATCTGCGTATTGCCTTTCAGAGCATCGTGTGACGCGTTAGAAGAATTAATTAAAAAGAATACATTCAAAAATCTTGGTAAATATAAAATTATAAATATTTCAGGTGTTAATGGTGATAAGAATTATAAAGATATCAAATCGGTACAATTAAAGATTAAAGAGTGTGAAAATAAAGATATAAAAACAATCACGTTAACGGTGAACAGAATGCTCACAGGGAGCACGGTGCCAGAATGGGATACAATGTTGTATTTCAAAGATACATCATCACCTCAGGAATATGATCAAGCAATATTCCGTCTGCAGAATCAGTATGTACGAGTTTATAAAGAACAAGGTGGTGACACGGTGAAATATAATATGAAGCCTCAAACGCTCCTTGTGGATTTTAATCCAAACAGAATGTTTGAAATGCAGGAGCATAAGTCTCAAATTTATAATGTAAACATAGAATCGAATGGCAATTCTAAGTTGGAAGAAAGAATCAGAAGAGAACTCGCCATATCTCCGATTATTGTTTTAAACAAAAATAAAATCGTAGAAATCCAACCAGCAAATATTATTGATGCAGTAAGACAGTACTCAAGTAATAGAAGTGTGATTGATGAGGCAACCTCAATTGGGGTGGATCTTTCTCTATTAAATATAGATGAAATTAAAGCTGAAATTGAAAGACAAAATGAGATAGGATCAAGGCAGGGATTAGAAGTCAAATCTGCTGAAGGTGAAGGCGATGATATTGACCTCGGAGAAGTTGTAAAAGAAAACACGCAAACAAATGAGCTGGATAAAAAATCTGACGCAGATGAAAACGGTTTAGAAGAAGATTATAAGAAAAAGTTTGCGATGTACTACGCTAAAATATTATTTTTTGCGCTCCTTACTGATTCAAGAATCAAATCACTCCAAGATGTAATCCATGCAATTGAAAGTGATGAAAAGAATGTGCGTATTGTTTCAAATATAGGAATTAGTAAAAATATACTTACTTTGTTTCAAAAACATATCAATCCATTTGTGCTCAGTGAGTTGGATTACAAAATTCACAATATAAATTCATTAGCAAACGATTCAACCATTAGACCAGTAGAAAGAGCAAGTAATGCTCTGAAAAAATTTAGTCGTTTGTCTGATTCTGAAATTGTAACTCCTGAATTTATGGCAGATAAAATCATTAGCACATTACCAGAAAAAGCAATTAGTAAATCTACAAAACTACTTGATATCGCTTCAAAACGAGGTGAATTTATCTACGCTGTATATAAGAAATTTGGTAAAGATGTAGCAAATAATTTTTATTCTATCCCCACATCTAAGATAGCCTATGAATTTACAAGAAAAGTATATGCTCTGCTAGAATTAAATATCGAACACATCGAAAAAAATATTACGTCTTATGAGTTGATTGAAGAAGATGAACTAATCAAGAATGAAAGTGTTATAATAAACAATAACTATATGAAATTTGATGTAATTGTGGGAAACCCACCATACCAGCAGACAATTAGTAATAATTCAAAGAATAAATCTTTAAGTAGACAGATTTTTCCAGATTTCATTAAAATGTCAATTGGCCTTAATCCAAGATATTTATCGTTGGTTACTCCGTCGCGATGGTTTACTGGTGATGCGCAAGACAAATCGTTTTTAAGGCTGAGAGAGTTTTTTAAAGAAAATAATCATTTACAAAGTATTGTTAATATTCCAATCTCGAGTAAAGTTTTTCCAGATGTAGAGATCAGTGGTGGTGTTAATTACTTTTTGTATAATCCAGAATATCGAGGAGATGTTGAATTCACTGAGTTTTATGATGAGCAAAATTTTATTACTAAAAAACGCCCTTTATTTGAAGAAGGTCTTGATATAATTCTAAGTAGTAGTTTTAGTCACAATATAATAAGCAAAGTAAAAAGTAATGATTTTAAGTCTATAACAAATATTACAAAAGGTAGAAATGCATTTGGTATATTAGGTAAAGACACAAAAAAAATATCGACAAACAAAAAGAAGGATAAATACTATAAATTAAGATGTAAGTATGAAGAAATTAGATACGTCGAAAAAAAATACATTACTAAAAACACTAATTTAGCTGATAAATGGAAAATTTTCATTTCTAAAGGTAATGGAGGTGCTGGGTTATTAACAGACAAAAAAGAAGTCTCAATCTTGGGTAAACCATATTTAGCTGGACCAAAATCTGTGTGCACAGATTCATTGATTCCAATTGGTCAGTTTAATACACAACTTGAAGCCCTCGCTCTTGCATCTTACATAAAAACAAAATTTTTTAGATACATGGTGGGCATTTTAAAAACTTCTCAGAATGTTCTTCAAAATGTATACCAATTTGTTCCGCTTCAAGATTTTACTTCAAAATCAGATATAGACTGGAAACAATCAATAGGAGAAATTGATAAGCAATTATATAAAAAGTATAAATTAACGAAAGATGAAATTAAATTTATTGAAAAGATGATAAAGCCAACGGTTTAGATATAAAGATTAACTGTAGGAAAAGTCGAGGTCGTGTCTGATTTTTCAGATTAAAGAATAAAAAAGTTATTCACAGGGACATGGTGGTAAGTTTGTGATATTATAAAAATATCTGTTTGTTTGGTAAAGAAATACAGACCTATCAGGAAGACAAAAAACAGTATTCAGGTGTTTAAATCGGATTAGGAGATTCCCCCTTATATAAAATCAAAATTATTTACTCTGTGTCGGTCAATTCGAGAAGCTAATTATCAATATGCTAAGAACCTAATAGACTTTTAGTATACCATAGCTGACACCTGCTTATCAACTTTAAACTCAAGCAACTAAATATTTATGAGTAAAAACTCAAAAACATTTCCACTTGGAAGAGACTCTAGGACAGGTGAGTTCATACCTGTCCGAGAAGCTAGACAGCGCCCCAACTCTACAACGGTAGAGAGGGTTCCAAAATCAGGACATGGAGACACTAAGCGTAAGTAGTTCTAAGTAAAACTAGAACGAGATAAAATGGCTCTTTTTGGGGAGAGCTTTTTTATTTGTAAGAAATAATGTTATCATAAATTTATGAGTAAGAGTAGTAAAACATTTCCACTTGGAAGAGACTCTAGGACAGGAGAATTTATTCCAATTCGAGAAGCTCGCAGACGACCCAGTACGGTTACCATAGAAAGAATACCTAAGGCGGGATATGGAGATGCTTCAAAAGAACTAAAAGGTATAATAATTAAATCTTCTCATAAAAATGAAACAAAACGTCGTCATAGATAGTTGTTTCATTATTGCCACTATAGATTCATCCGATGCATTTCATCGGGATGCGGTTAATATATTTGGAATACTTTTAAAAAAATCTATTGACGTAAGAATTATTATTCCACCAATAGCAATATATGAAGTAATAGCGACTCTTATTCGAAAAGGTATTAGTTATAAAAAAGTTGAAGGAGCTATTATGAGACTTCTACACAAAGAGAAGATTGTCATACTTTCTATTGCAGAAACATCAGCTTTTAAACACGCCAAGAAAATTCTAAAACCTGGAAGTTCTGCCACGAGCTTACGCACAGCTGATTTTTTAATTATCTGTATTGGGATAGATCTTGACGCACTTATCTTAACTTTTGATAAAAAAGCTTACAATAAAATAAAACCCGTTTACAAAAAGACCTTCTACTGCTCTTCTCTCGTAAGGGATATAATTGATGAGACCTCCGATTTTCTCTACCAAATTGGCTATATTAAATAGGCAAAAAGTTGTACAAACTAAGTAATAAAAGTGTAGTAAAACTCCTTGTTTTCTGCTTGAAATTATGCTATAATGTATCTGTTAGTCAATAGTTACGGCTAACCAGGGCTTATAGAATAAAGATATATTGTAAAAGAATCTTTTCACGATGTATCTATTATCCTAGATACGCCCTGAAGAGATTTTTTGTTTTATAAATGAACCGCTCGTTAAGCTATATCATGGATCGACCATCTTCACCTATTGGGAAGATTATCTGTAATGAATCCATTGATGCCGAAATACGAAGGCTCATACAATGCCAGTATCACTGCTCTCAACAGCAAATAATGGCTACATAGAGGAGTTCGAATAAGCAAGTTGAGGGACCATGTTGGACGATTTAGTGAAGGAGCATGGTCTAAAATATAAAGAGTTGGAGGTGTCTTGTAATGAATAGGGATTTCCGTTACAAAGGTTGCTTGCAAAAATACACACTTCGACAAATGGCTTTAGAATAATATCTATTGTCCAGTCCACCAAATCTAGGCCTAAAAACCTGCCCGTACGCTCGGAACGCATAATTATGTAACCATTCCAGCGGTAACCATTTGAGTATCTTATTGTTTTTGCTGAGTTTCATTTCTGCCTTTCTAGACTGCACTAAAATCATCGTGATTGCAAAGAATAATCACAGATGAGTAATCTCTAGATTGTAGAACTACCTGCTAGAAAAAGAAAACCAGTAACGCTTATCCGCTAACCAGACGCAGAGATTTTTCGTTTGAATTTATTTAAAACGCCTACTATTATTTATAGCTTTGGTTATAAATCTAGGGGTCTTATAATTATTTATAGCTTGAGCATTAAGCTGAAGCTGAAAATAAGAAAGGAAAATAGATGTCAAATGAAGGGTCCGAGCTCGGGTCCTTCATTTGTCTTACAAAAATACAAGAAATTTTTAAATAAAATATCTAACTCGTTTTTTGAAATAAAAATAAATTACGTGTTAGCTTAATATGTTTATATGTTACGCGCAAACTCATTACTATGAGCGTGAGCGTGATTGTTATCTAAAATAGTTTGTTTGATATATGTTTTATTTTTCTATATTTTTTTTAATTGAATAAATTGCATTTAAGTAGTATCATCAAGATATGAATTTTGAAGCATATTCTTATTTCGCAATAATTTTATCTGGGTTTGTAGCGGTTTGGATGTATAGACACTCCAGCAAATCTCAATCAAAAATTAGTGATTTTGAATATTTGGGTTGGAGCGCTTTTTGGGGACTAGCCATTTTAACTTCTTTCCAACTGATTGCTAAACTTTTTCATACTGTTCCAGAAGGTCTGACGAAATTATTCGGTAATCCTTTTGCAACAGGTTTGCTTATGTCTATTCTTGGTTTAGTCGGTGGTATATGTGGAGGTATTGGTGCACGGGATATAAAAAAATGACACTCCTACTTTTCTTAATACTACTAGCTATACTTTACTCTACAGAAAAAGGCAGAGAACTTCTTTCTGGTTTTTTAGAGCTGATTCGGAAGTTATTTTTACTGCCTTTCAAGATTATAAGTTACCCATTTAAGTTAATAAAAGAAAATCAAGAAGAACTTATAAAAAATGAGGAATTCAAAAAGATAGATGCTTTTAAAGAAAATTTAGGAGTTAGTGACCTTGAACTAGTCGAGGACCCCAACTCGATTTATTCTGATGATTATAACCCTGAGGAAAGCGTGATTTACCCTGAAAATTTTCAAAATATTCTTGAACAGATTGCTTTATATAAAAAATTTAAGAAAGGAGAAATTCATAAAACATACCTTGAACCCGATATGTTAATGATCGCTCAGGGTAATAATAGTCTTAATTTTATTAGACCAGAAAAAATAGATGAATTAAGAGAAAAACTAAAAACTAAAAACAACATGAAAACAAAAGGTAAGATTCTTCTTGTTGACGACGATGAGGTTTTACGAGATATGTATAAAACCAAATTTGGGCAGGTTGGTTTTTTGGTTGATGCGCTAGAAAATGCCAATGGTGATTTTGTGGAGAAAGTTTTTAATATCAAGCCAGATCTAATTTTCCTAGATATTGTCATGCCAGGCAGATTCGGATATGAAGCTATTGAATTGTTAAAGGCAGATGAGAGAACTAAAGACATACCAGTCATTTTTGTAAGCAATATGAGTCTAAGGGAGAACATTACTAAGGGAATACAACTCGGTGCCGTAGATTACTTAATCACAGTTTTTTTAACACCATCAGATTGGATTAAAACAGCCCTTGATTACTTTAATAATCCTAGTGAGTACATTAAACGCTATCCTATATTTCTAGAAGCGGAAACCACTAACTTTCAAGGTAAAAACGACGATGAAAAGTCAGAAAAGCACGATAAGTTTATTAAGCAAAAAATGAGAGAAGGTGGTATAGATTGGAGCGACTAATTTATGAAATCGTGGAAAACAAAAATATCAGCTTGGTGTAACCTTTTATCTCCTAGACAATGGTTTTTAATTTCTATATTCTTTTTTTGTATTTCCATGATATGCGTTTTTATGTATACGGAAGGCAAAGGATTCTTTCAAGAATTATATATTACTCCTAGCGGAGGTATCTCGTATCAAGATTATTCTGTTTACGCACATTGGTTAGAAAACGCATCCATTATTACATTTACAGCAAGTTTACTCGCATCGGTTCTGTCTTTTTATAATGATAAAGATCGCAGACGTATTTTTTGGAAGGTGTTCTTTTTTTTGATTCCAATATTGGGGGTGATTATTATTATTGGATATAATACAAAATTTTGTTTAATGATGAGTTGCTCGGATTTTGGAGAGCAGGGAGTACTTGTTGCTATCTTCAGCCTTCCTGTATTTATATTTGCCATGAGTTGGCCAGTACTCATTAAAGATGGATTTAAACGAGTTAAAATACGTTGGTCGCTATGTATGGCCATTCTTTTTGTTTTTATTTCATACATTGGGGTTTGGTATGCTAGTGAAAAACTTCAAGATCATGAAAGAGAAATTTCAAGCTATGAGAGATTGGGTAGTAAACAAGCCTCTACTGAGTGGTGTAAGAGAGGAATATACTCTACAACAGAAGACATCTGTTTTTTAAATCAAGCAATAAAACGTCACGATGAGTCTCTTTGTAGTGAAATTTCAACGACAGAAATTTCAAGTTATTGTGCGTCGCAAGTTGAGTGTAGTTCTTTTCATCCAGTGTATAAGTCTTGGACAACAGATAACAATGAATGTAAAGCATTAAAACCGTAGTATAATATCACTATGAACAAGGCTAAGGTAATTATTTTAATAATTGTCTTTTTGATGGTTGCGCTCTGGGGTTTGGTAAAACACTCTCTTGATCGAGGAGGCGGATGGATTGGTGGCGGTCCAGTTGATTATGCATATCATTACGGTCGCGCATACAGCTGGGAACCAGGTTACGATTCCTTGCATGGAATTTTCAAAGGCAGATTTCCAGAAACTAAATGCGGTTCAGTCTTCTTGGATACTTTTGAATGGCAAACTAGACGATCGGATGAGGGCAATAAATACATATCAGGAGATGATTGCAAGAGACTTATGAAACTTTCCGAATTTATCGATCGCTATTCCAATAACATTACTGTTGGTGAACTAAGAATAAAAAAAGATATGCTGAACGAAGAAGAGCAAATAGCGATGTTCAACGAGTGGAAGAACCAAAAATTGCTGGACGATGTACGATATAAGAATGTTACGGTCTACGATTGTAATAATATATGGGATTTTGTTTACCGAGTGCTAATAATTCCAAGTGTTATTACTGCCGTATTATGGCTTATATTAAAACTTATAGCCCGCAACTCACACGCCTCAACAAAATCTAGAGAAAAGTGATAGGATATACCTATAATGATTTAGATTATAAGTACTTAATCCTAATGGGTCTGCCATGGTTCGCTGAATCCATGAAAAAAGAAAGAGATTTTTATCAAATATCGCTTAAATTATTACTTAAGAATAACAAAGGAGACATCCTCGCGTTAAAAGCCGTTGACAATGGAAGCTATGCTGGCTACTATGATGTGCCAGGTGGAAGAATCGACATAGATGAATTCGAAACAGATTTTTCTGAAATTATTTCCAGAGAAATATCTGAAGAGATAGGCGATATCGAGTTTCGCATACAATCAAAATCGCCAGTGGCAACAGGCAGACATCTTATACCATCGTCTTTGACTCGTACAGGAAAAGATATTCATGTGCTGTATTTATTTTTTGAAGCCGAGTATTTGACAGGCGATGTGAAAATAAACCACGAGCACACCGATTACCAATGGTTGGATTTGGAAGGAATAGATCTGACCAAATATTTCACTTCTGGTATCTTGGAGGGGATAAAGATGTATACGGAGCTAGAGAAATGATTTAAATATAAAAGACGCAAAATAGGATAATTCATGATTTAAGATAATTGCGGAAACAGATTAAAAATCCCGCTAAAATCAAGCTCGCTTTTAATCTTGGCCCAATTTAAGGTTCTGAATTTGTTTATTATATGGAGCCAAATTTTTTAGCCATATTTTATAATAGTTATTTTTAATACCCCTCGTCGGGTTCGAACTTGTGTTAGAATAAAAATATGAAAGAACCAATCCTAGAAGAATTAAAATTTGGAACAGGTTCGTTTATAGGCCACATAAATAAGCATTATAAAGAATTTTTCAAACTGCCCATACAAGAGCAAGCGAGACGTTTAGGTTGGTATAATGGTTGTCCAGTAGTCGACGAGCTAACTAGTCCATCAAGTAAACGTGGTGGAGCAGAAAAAATGACGCCACGATATGCCGAAGTAAATTTTTGGTTCGGCTTTATCAGTCGCGCGATTGAAGCTTCCAAAAACGACGCAATGTTTAAAGAATTTTCTGAAACTGTTGAAAGGAAGGAAGGCGAATCTCCTGTTAAATATGAAGAACAATCAGTACCAAAGAACTATAAAGAAAGGTTAGCACCATTAAATAAACTCCCAGGATTTTCTCTTCCAAGAATGCTAATTGCATATCTTGAGCTTGATTTTGAAAAAGATACAAAGACCAACCAACAACAACTAATTAAAGGACTCCAAATTCTTGAGGATGCAATAAAAGAATCGAAGACCTCAGCTGAATTGATGGCCAGAGCTGCAGAAGGATTTGTCAAAGGAGGAAAAGAGGTTAGTGAAATAACTAGACACATGCTTGGCCAAGGGTGGGTGGATGAGCAACATGCTTATAGTATGTTAGAAGAATGCAAGAAAGCTCTGCAAGAATTTGCTCCTACAATTTGGAAATATTATGAAGGGCTTACACCTGAAGAGCGCAAAGAAAAGTGTTTCATTAAATAGGTAATCCTAATGTCTTTTTATAAAACAGGTCCTAACATTCTCTAGCCAGTGAAGCAAAATTTGAAGCTTTTTTTATAAAGATTATTTTTCCTACCTTATAGTAAGTTCGAACTTAAATATAATCGTATCTAATGTAAGATAAAATTCAGATAGAAACGATGTTTCTAATTTTTTTGCTGTTGAAAAATTTCCATTATCTCATCATTTGGATGATGATTTAAAAAAGATTTTTGAAATTTTTGACAAAAACTGCAAAGAAAAAGTCTTTAAGGCAATTGCTGTTGGGATTGCTGGAACAGTAAGTGATAATAAAAGTGTGCTTATTAGTTCAAATCATTTGCCAGAGTGGATAAATATTGAATTTACCAAAATACTCATGGAAAGACATGGCTGCCCTGTTTTTTTGGACAATGACGTTGTTCTGGCGTCTTTTAGTGAACTATATAACGATTTGCAAGATGGAAAATATATTTATTTGGCTTAGGGCACGGGCATAGGAGGAACAAAATTTCAAAAAAAGAAAGACAGTTTTGTTATAGAGAAACTCAACCATTCTGAACACTTAGGAAGGTTTGAGCAAGAATGTGGAGGAAATAATATTAGAAAAAGACTAAACAGGCAGATTTCAGAATTAAACGATGATGAGTGGAGAGAGAGAGGTATCTAATAATTTTGAGCAAAATGTAGTTAAATTATCTGAAATGTTCAACATTAAAAATTTCTTTCTAGCAGGAGGTGTGACCTATAGGCAGAAAGATAAGTTAAGGAGTCTGGTAGTCCAGCGCGGAGGGGTGTTTGATTGTCGTTATGCAAAAGAATTAATTTAATTTCCATGCTACAATAGTTATGTAACTATTAAAAGCATAATTATTTTTATAATTTTATTTATGACAAATGAAAAAAAGTTGGAGTGGGTTTTGAGGATAGGCGTAGCGGGTGAGTTTTTGGGCCATGGTGTCTTTGCTTTATTAGGCAAGCCAGATTGGATAAAATGGACTGAGCAATTGACCGGACTAGATACTGGGACGGCCACGATATTCATGACGGTGGTGGGAGCAGTCGATATATTATTGGCGATTCTTGTGCTTTGGAAACCGATTCGTCCTCTCTTATTATGGATGGCATTTTGGGGCTTTTGGACTGCTCTCGTTCGCCCGCTGGTAGGTTTGCCGGTATGGGATTTCATAGAACGTTTCGCCAACTGGGCAGCGCCACTCGCGCTTTATTATTTTTACAGAAATAAAAATTAGAAGGATGCCCCTAGCAAGGGCCGTACTTGCTAGTAAAGCTCTCACATGAGAACCATTCAAAGAACCATAGTCTCTGCCATAATTTTCAGTAAAGATGGGAAAATTTTGATGGGAAAGAAAGACCCGAGCAAAGGTGGCGTTTTTCCCAATGCTTGGCATATACCTGGTGGGGGAATCAAAGAAGGAGAAACAATGGAGCAAACTTTAATTCGCGAAATAAAAGAAGAAGTTGGTCTAGATGTAACCAATTACCCCAAAGTTCGGATCCCGATAATTGGCAAAGGCGCCAGTGAAAAAACACTAGAAGGCACTGGTGAGAAAGTTTGGTGCGAAATGGAATTCAATCGGTTTGAAGTTCACATTGATGACCAAAATGCAAATGATATCAAATTGCATCTGAGCGATGACCTGGTGGAAGCCAAGTGGTTTAACAAAGAGGCGTTGTCGAAAGTCGAGCAAATCCCGGGAGGCAAGGAGTTTTTTGAAGAAATGGGATACATGCAAAAGAAATAAAGATTATCCGAAAAATATCTGTCTTAATGTTTGGTTTTAACGTTTAATTAACATGAAAATTCTAAAAACAATAAAAGATAAAGATCTAGGGTCAGACCTTAAGGATCCAATTTTCTATACCCAAGAACGCAAGGCCTCGCGCGCGGTAGTTTCAGACAAGAATAAGAATATTGCCCTACTTTATATCAAAAACAAGGGTTATCATAAATTACCAGGAGGAGGGTCAAAAGAGGGTGAGGATATCTTAGATACGCTTAAACGAGAAGTTACGGAAGAGATTGGTTGTAAGATTGTCAACATAAAGGAAATCGGAATAGTCGAGGAATTCAGAAATTACTTTTCGTTACACCAGTTATCTTTTTGCTTTACCGCAGATCTCGACGGGGAGAAAGGAGTATCGCAGTTTGAAGCAGATGAGATTGAAGATGGATTTGAGACAGTGTGGATGGGTATACATGATGCAATTAAAACACTAGAGAGCGAGAGAGAATTGGAACACTATGAAGGAAAGTTCATAAACGTACGAGACCTGTTGATTCTAAAAGAGGCCAGGGATAGTATCTTGGACTAGTCCTTGCAAAGCGATAGTTTTTCTTATAGAATGCTCTGTATCATAAAAGCGCTTTAATTGGTTTGAAGTGGTTCTATGATTTAATTATAAACCTAATTTACCTCGTTTTTATTGAATAATTTCGGGGTTACAAACAAAAATGAAAGAAAAAAACAAAACAAAAAGTAAAATTTTTAACAAAATTACTCCGCTCGGTGACAGGGTATTGGTTGAACCCATCGAGACAGATAGTAGTGATACACACAAAAAGACTTCTTCCGGAATTTTTATTCCCGAAGGCATAGATAAAGAAAAAAGAGAAGAAGGGAGGGTCGTAGCAGTAGGGAAAGGTCGCTATGACGACGGAGAGCTTATACCTGTGGGCGTAAAAGTCGGAGACAAAGTTATTTATTCTAAATACGGCTACGATGAGGTTAGGATGGACGGCAGGAAGTTGCTTATTTTGAAGGAAGAAAATATTTTAGCGATTATAAAGTAATTTTTTATTAGATTATTTATGTCAAAACAAATTTTATACAACGAAGAAGCAAGGAAAACGTTAAAGCGAGGCGTAGATATAGTCGCTAACGCGGTGAAGATAACTTTAGGTCCAAAAGGCAGAAACGTGGTGTTGGAAAGGGGGTACGGCGCGCCGACTATTACCAATGACGGGGTGACAATAGCGAGGGATATAACACTAAAAAATAAATATGAAAATATGGGCGCGGAAATAGTCAAAGAGGTTGCTTCTAAAACAAATGAAGTCGCCGGAGACGGTACGACCACTTCCGTAATTTTGACGCAAGTCATGGTAACAGAGGGGATCAGGCACATTACCATGGGAGTAAATCCAGTGGCCTTACGACTCGGCATAGAGAGGGCTTCGGAACAGGTAGTAAAATTATTGAAAGAAATCTCTAAGCCTATAAAAAGCAAAGACGAAATAAGGCAGGTTGCCACTATCTCAGCAGAGTCGGAGGAAATCGGCAAGATAATAGCAGATACCATAGAGAAAGTAGGCAAGGACGGGGTGGTGACAGTCGAAGAGTCTCAATCTTTTGGAGTTGATTCTGAAGTGGTGAGGGGAATGGAATTTGATAAAGGGTATGTTTCGCCTTACATGATCACGAATGGAGACAGAATGGAAGCGGAATTCAAGGATTCTCCTATTTTAGTTACTGACCGAAAAATATCTTCGATAAAAGAGATTTTACCGTTGATGGAAAAGTTGGCGCAGAGTGGAAAAAAAGAGTTGATAATCATAGCTGAAGATGTTGACGGCGATGCTCTTGCGACTTTGATCTTAAATAAACTGCGAGGGGCTTTCAACGTACTAGCCATAGAGGCGCCTGGTTTTGGCGATGAAAAGAAGAGCTTGCTTGAGGACATCGCCATCACGATAGGAGCCAAACCAGTCTTCAGCGACTTAAATAATAAACTGGAAGATACCGACTTAAATATGCTTGGTCGCGCAAACAAGATAATATCCTCGAAAGAAAACACAATTATTATCGGAGGGAAAGGAAAAAAGAGTGAAATTGAAGCCAGGATTTCACAGTTGAAGAAACAGAAAGAAGTTATTGATTCAAAATATGAAATAGAAAAATACGAAAAACGAATCGCCAAATTATCCGGAGGGGTAGCGGTAATAAAAGTAGGGGCAGCCACCGAAACAGAAATGAAATATCTGAAATTAAAAATAGAGGATGCAGTTAATGCTACAAAAGCTGCCATAGAAGAAGGCATTGTTTCAGGAGGAGGAAGCGCCTTGATAAAAGTTTTCAAGAAATTATCGAACAGGAAAGTCTCGGCGGATGAAAATAGGGAAGTGGGTATAGGTTTTGAGATTGTGTTGAAAGCCCTACTTACCCCATTGAAGCAAATTGCCATAAACGCCGGTAAAGAAGACGGTTCAGTAATAGTGGATAAAATAATGCATTCTGAAAAAGAAAATGCGGGTTATGACGCTTACGAGGATAAATTTGTGGATGACATGCTTAAAGCCGGCATTATAGATCCAGTAAAAGTGACCAGGACAGCTATACAAAACGCTTCTTCTGCGTCTGCTATTTTACTTACCACGGAAGTCGCCATAGCAGATGAACCAAAAGAGGAAGAGAAGGCAATGCCTACTCCGGAATACTAAAATAGAAGAATAAGACAAAAAATCCCCTTTTAGGGGATTTTTTGTCTATCAATGTGGTATTATTAAAATATGTTTAGTTTCTTTTCCTCAAACCTAAAAAAGGGAATTAAGAAAGTAGCAGACAACCCTCAACTCATATACACAGTAGTGGTAGCTGTGCTCATAACAGGTTCTTTCGTCTTCATGGCTGATAGATTTATAGGTATTGCAAATGACGCGCAGGAGCGTTTGATAAATGTACGCGTGGGGTCACTCCAAGACGCCTTCGTTTCTTTTGCAGGGGATAAAATAGAAGATCCAGAATATTTAAATAAAAAAATAGAAGAAATAATAAGCGCGAATGAAACGATAAAAAGTTTCAGGGTAATTGTAAGAAAACCAATAGCTAGTCAAAGCAAGGAAACAGGGGGGCTTACTCCTTTTATAATAATAGCTTCAGACAATAAGGAAGAGATAGATGAAGGGGATTATCAAGCTTCCTTTTTATATACCCTAGCCTCTAGTGATCCTGAGAACTCTATGACCGTGCCTCTCAATGAAAATGGTGAGCGATTGTTTAAAACTGCTAGAGCTATCACGGATGATATGGGAAATGTTCTAGGGGTTGTCATGACAACACAGACCCTGTCTTTGGCCGACATAGCAATAGAGGGAAGTATAAAGAACAGTCGAATTTTACTTTTCATTGTTACCTTACTGATTCTTTTTCTGTTTTTCCGACATTCCAAGATCATTGACTATATGGATTTATATAAAAAATTAAAAGAAGTAGATCAACTGAAAGATGATTTCGTTTCTATGGCTTCTCATGAACTCCGAACACCGCTTACCATTATTCGAGGGTATGCGGAATTTATTAACGCAGCTCCGGAGCTTTCCCCTAAGACTAAAGATTTTGTATCCAAAATAGATATATCCACCAAAGAGCTTGACCTTCTTGTTTCAGATATTTTGGATGTATCTAGGATAGACCAGGGGAGAATGATATTCAAAATGGAAAAAATAAATCCTAACGAAACAATTGAGAAAGTGGTCACGTCTTTTGCTTTACCTGCCGAAGAAAAAGGACTCAAAATATCTTTCGATAAATCAAAAATGAAGAAGGACCAATACATAAATATTGACTTGGATCGCTTAAAACAGATTTTGGTCAACCTGATAGGTAATGCTGTCAAATATACAATTAAGGGCGAGATTGTTGTAAAAGAATATGAGGAAAAAGAGCGTTTATATATAAGGGTTATTGACACAGGGATGGGTATGACTGAGGAAGAAAAGACAAGACTGTTCGAAAAATTCTATCGTATTAGAACGGAGGAGACGAAAGACATAAGGGGGACGGGTCTGGGTCTCTGGATAACATTCAAGATGATAAAAGAAATGAATGGAAACATCTCGGTAGAATCCATAAAAGGGGTCGGCTCTCATTTTATAGTTTCTTTTCCGTTGTTGGCATAATGGCGGATTGATTTTATTATTAATTTGAGTTAAAATTCTTATATTGCAATGAAAAAAAGAACTTCAAACTTATTATCTACGAGGATAGAAGAAATTATCTTAGCTGTTGTTTTTGTGATAATCCTATCCGTAATTTGGGGCATTATACTTGCGGAGGATTCAACTTCAAGCCTGGGCGGTATCAACACTAATACAACACCGAGCACATATACTACTTCTACGTCCACTACATCAGGGATATCAGGTGGTAGCGGCACCGGCTCCACCACAACGCGCACGACTTCTACGACTACGACTTCAAGTAGTGGTGGTGACACTGGCTCTACCACGACATATACCCCCATGACCACAGATACAGTTTCAAATACCAGCGGCACAGATTCCACTAATACACCCACGACTACGACAGTACCTACGACTACAACCACGACGACCACCTCCTCGACTTCGAGTGGCAGTAGCACAGAACCATCTTCATCAACTCAATTGACCACTACAAAAACTATTCCACTTGCTCCAGAGAATTTGTCGCTAAATGGCTCTCCGACGTCAACATACATTCCCTTAAAGTGGACAAACAAAGCTGCCAATGTGTACGGATTTAGTATAAGCAGGAAGTCGAGCGACGAGTCCAGCTGGTCCAATTTAGCTGAAATAAAACGCGCAAGCGCTGTTTCTTACTATGACAATACTGTGGTAGCGGGGAGAACCTACGACTATCGCATCAAAGCTTGTTATCCGGAAATTGGCTGTTCCGAGTATGCTTATTTACACAAGGTTACTACTCCACACGATAGTATTGTGTCATTTCAAGGTGCTACAGGTACTGAGTTTGCGAGTGGTACTAAGGGCACTACAGCAGGGATTGACCCAACAACTACAACAACCGTTGCGCCCACTCCGCTTATAAATGATTCTTCACTAAAAATCCAAAACCTAGGAATTGTTGTAGAAGATCACCAAGATGTGGTGGATGATTCTAGAGAAGAGTTGGAGAAGATAATTAATCAAAGTGTCACGAAAATTATTGAAAATAACGAAGGTTCAAGTCAGGAAACTGATACAACTAAAATCAACGCTTTGCGCGATGAGCTTTTAGAGAATGTAGACGAAAGTTTGTCTACTGAAGCAATAGTCACCCCTACGGATATCAAGGAATTGGAAACAGAGATGAATGAAGCAATCAAATATATAGAATTAGTCACTTCCGAATCCACTACTATTTCCAAAACAGCTACGAATGACACAGATTTGGAGGATGTGGCAGAGGCCTTGGACTTGTTATCTGAAGCGGTAAGCAATCAGTCTCTGCCACTGAAGAGGCAAGAGGCCGACCTTCTCTACAAAGATAGCAACAGTGATGGTATTTCCGATTATGACTCCATATATGTTTACAACATAAATCCTGTCGCGCCTTCCCCTGTTTCCACCTACGAAGGAAAAGATATTGGAGCCTCAGAGAAAGTTTTACTAGGGTTTGATCCGGCTAAAACTGAGTTGGTGAAGATAGAAAAAGAAGAGCCAGTGGAGTCTGGCGCGCTCACAGTTCTGACATACAAAGTCAAAGAAATGACGTTGACCGAAGAAAAAAAGGTTGTCATTAAGGGTCAGGCCTTGCCGAATAGTTTTGTCACTCTATACATATATAGTACGCCTATAATTGTTACCGTTAAAACTGATGAGAGGGGAGAGTGGCAATATATATTAGACAAAGAATTAGAAAATGGCGACCATACCATCTACACTGCGACAGTTAATAATTCCGGAAATATTATTGCAAAGAGTTCCCCTTATCTGTTCACTAAGACTGCAGAAGCCGTGACTCTCTTAGACACCAATATCGCGGAAGCTGCGAGCGCTGATAAACCTGGGTTGCTTAAGAATGACAATCTCTATGTGGTTGTAGTGATTGTCGTTGTCATTATCATGATGATATTGACTCTAGTCGGCATAACTAGTAAAAGAAATAAAGAAGGCATATAGAAAATAGATTATGGTATTTCTTAGATTTAAAGTATACTAAAATAGTCTGATATATTTTATTAATAATAAAGAAAAAAATAATATGGCAAAACGAGGCACAACACTTAGTCCAAAGAAAAAATCAAGGCACTCCCATAAGACCAAAAAGCGACTTGAAATAAAGAGACTCATGCTTTTGAAAAAGGCTAGGAGAGTTAGTCATTGACATTCCATCTAAATTGGTGTATAATATAAAAATATGAAAAGCTTGCATCAATGGTTCAAAAAGCATTTCATTCCGCACGAAGGCAATGATCACAGACCATATGTGTTGCGCGGTAACAATATTCGCAATATTGTTATTCTTGTTATTGTTTTAGAGGTAATAACCTTTTTAATACCGACTATAGCCCGTATAAATATGACAGGGGGTATGGCAGCGGTGCTCCCGGCAGTTTTGGCTAGTCTTGCAAACGAAGAACGACAATCCCAAAATCTTTCTGCTCTTGCCATTAGCCCTCTGCTTACCAAGGCCGCAGAACTTAAGGCAAATGATATGGCTACGAAAAGTTACTTTGCCCATACAAGTCCAGAAGGCATAACTCCTTGGTACTGGCTTTCCAAGGTTGGTTACAAATACCAGTATGCTGGAGAAAATCTGGCTGTCAATTTTAATGATTCGAAAGATGTCACGGATGCATGGATGAATAGCCCTACTCACCGAGCAAATATCGTGAAAGATCAATACACACAAGTAGGAACAGGGATAGCCACAGGATTTTATAAGGGGGAGAGGGCTATATTTGTGGCACAGGTATACGCTAATCCGATTGTAGAAAATATTGAGCGACCTGTAAGCCAAACTGTTCCAGTTGAACCAGTAAGTAGGGTAGTCAGTGTACCTAGGGAGGAGCCGATAAATGTTCTAGGGGTAGAGGTTGCGAACAATACAGAAGATGTAGAAGAGGTTCCCGAGGCACAACCAGTAGAAGTGGAAACGGAAGAAAAAGTACTGAGCGATACGCTAAGTGAGACGAATAGTACTCCAAGCGAACCTACCTTCTGGCAAAAGATGCTTGCTTCGCCTCGCAGTACCACGAATATTGTTTTGTTTATTATGTTTGGGATAATCGTGGTTGCTTTACTTTTAAATATTTTCATTAAGATTGAACATCAGTATCCTGATCTCTTAACAAACGGACTCATCGCTCTTGCCATTATTGGCGCGATTTTCGTTGCCAATTATTACTTTAGCAACCGCAACTTGGTTATCACCGATAGCATAGATTACTCCAGCGAAGGCAAGTAAAGAAATACTACAAAATAGGATTTCTGCTATAATATATACATAGCATGAAGCGCATATATAGATTTTTTGATAAACTCGAGGATGAAATCAGGGGGAAGCTTTCCCGCTATCCCATACTGTACGCGTTCCTAGGCGGAGTCGGCATTGTGATATTTTGGCGAGGCGTTTGGCACACGGCTGATTTTTTAACAGAAGTAATTTTTACTTTCCAGCAGAATGAAACCATCGACCTAGGCACATTACCCTGGTGGGATGGACCACTCTCTATAGCCATCGGATCGATCCTGCTATTATCCACCGGGCTGTTTGTTTTCGATTTCATCGGCAGTCAGGCTATAATCTCAGGAATAAGGGGAGAAGAAAGACTGGAAGAAAAAACGGAAGAGGAGATAAAAACTGAAACAGGAATGATAGGGGAAATAAAGAAGGAGGTAAAAGAAATATCTCATCGTTTAACTGACATTGAAGAGGATTTAGAAAGAAAAGAATAGTACTGGTAATTTATTAATATTGTTGTATAGTATAGATATATGAAAAAATATAGCATAATTTTAGGGATAGTTGTACTATTAGCGTTTGTTGTTGTTGGCACAGTTCAGGCCAATCATTCTTGGGGTACTTATCATTGGGCACGAACGGCAAATCCTTTTGCTCTCAAACTTGGCGACAATGTATCCGGTGTTTGGGATTCTATTTTAGTCACGACTTCCGGTGACTGGAGCGCGTCCACGGTGCTTGATACCAATGTCATCGCCGGACGAAGCAGTCCTAAAAATTGCCGGCCGACCAAAGGAAGAGTGGAGGTATGCAATAATAAATATGGCAATAACGGTTGGTTGGGGATAGCCCAAATCTGGATTTCAGGTTCTCATATTACTCAAGGCACTGTCAAAAACAACGATACTTATTTTAACACCCCGACTTATAACACTACCGCTTGGAGAAACTTGGTTATGTGTCAGGAAATCGGTCATACATTTGGCCTAGACCATCAAGACGAGAATTTTAGTAACGCGAATTTAGGTACATGCATGGATTACACCAACGACCCTACAAGCAACCAACATCCAAACCAACATGATTATGACCAACTCGAATCCATCTATTCGCATTTAGACACAGTGAACACATCTTTCAGTAAAATTATTTCTGCGAATGTTTCAGTTGATCTAGATGATAGAGCAGAATGGGGGAAGAAAGTTCGTGAATCTAAAGATAGAAACAAGCGAAGCTCTTTGTATGAGCGAGATTTTGGCAATGGCGAAAAAGCTTATACTTTCGTTATTTGGGCAAATTAGTAACGGACAAAAATCCCGGTTCACCAGAATACAAAAAAATCCGCGTGGTTTCTTCTCTCCGGTTTTTGCTTAAATAAATAATTTTTGTATCTTCTCCCAAGGAATAGCGACAAGTAACGTACCCAAGACTACGAGCAGAAGTCCTATTCCTGCTTGCAAAGTAACTCCTTCTGTTAGAACCACGACTGCAAGGATAGCAGTAAAGACGATAGACAGTTTATCTATGACTGTCACGGCGACTGTCGGACCTATGGAGAGAGCTTGGTAAAAGAAAATCCAAGACAAGGCGCCACCCAGTCCCGAAAGAATGACGAAGACCCATTGTTTCGTGGAGAGCGAGGAAACAGATGTTACAGTAAACTTACCAAAAGATAAAGCAGCGATAGAGACAATGATAGCCATTACGATGCCGCGAATAGCGGTAAGTAAGTTCGCGTCAATTCCCTTAAGTCCTAATTTTGCGAAAATGGTACCCAAACTTGCCATGATCGCCCCAAGCAAAGCATATATTATATACATAAATAAATTGTACCAAACACTGGGAAAATTGACTAGTTTTGTTATAATAAATAGATGAATTCTGAGACGAAGGTATGTCAAAATTGCAAGAAAGATTTTACTATCGAACCGGATGATTTTAATTTTTACCAAAAAATAAAAGTGCCTCCACCGACATTTTGCCCGGATTGCAGGTTTCAAAGAAGATTGTTGTTCCGTAATAATAGGGTTTTTTATAGACGTGAATGTGGTATGTGTAAAAAAAATCTTCTAACTATTTATTCCAAAGACAAACCATATACCATCTATTGTCGTGAGTGTTGGCTTTCCGATAAGTGGGACCCTTTAAGTTATGGGAAAGAACATGATTTTTCTGTACCATTTTTTACCCAATTTCGCGCGCTTCAGGTTGCAGTGCCTAGAGAAAATATGTATCAAACAAATTTCATTTCTAGTGAGTATTGCAATTATGGGCTTGACATGAAGGAATGCTACCTTGTATTTGGAGGTATCAATAACGAAAGAGTTTATTTCGCAAATCAATTGTTTGATTCCAAAGACTCTCTGGATGTGGCGTTTTCTGAAAAATTGGAATTTAGTTATGAGCTTTTTGAGTGCGCCAGGACCAATAAATTATTTTTCAGTTCTTATTCTGAAGATTGTGTAGACAGCTGGTATCTTCTAGATTGCAAGAATTGTTTAAGTTGTTTCGGGTGTGTGGGCTTACGCAACAAACAACACAATGTTTTTAACCAACAATTTTCAAAAGAAGAATATCAAAAATTTATAGAAAAAATCAACTTAGGCGGTTTAAAATCTCATGCTGATATTAGAAAGAGATTATACGACTTGGCGTTGACCATACCTCGTCGCTATGCTCAGGTTTATAAATCTGTTAATTCTACTGGAGACGATTTGTTTGAAGCCCGCAACACCCACAATGCTTTCAGTTCTCGACAAGTGGAAGATTCGAAGTATCTTTTTTTCTGTAGAAATAAATCAAAAGATTGTTATGACACATCATTTCAAGGTTTTGGCGCTGAGTTACTATATGAAATAGCCCATGGTTTTAGTGGTTCGAATACGGCTTTTGGTGTAAAGAATCACTCAAATCACGACTCTCGTTATAACGAAGAGTGTCATGATTGTTCAAATATCTTCGGTTGTGAAGGTTTACGAAAGAAAAGTTATTGTATCCTAAACAAACAATATACCAAGGAAGAATATGAACAATTGTTGCCAAAAATTATCAAACACATGGAGGAAATGCCTTACATAGACAAGAGAGAAATAGTTTACAAATACGGTGAATTTTTTCCCTCAGAACTTTCACCGTTTGCTTATAACGAAACTATCGCGCAAGAATATTTTCCGCTGACTAAGGAAGAGGCTTTAGCGAAGGGATACCTGTGGCAAGATAGAGAGGTTAGGAATTATAAAATAGACATAGAAAACGAAGATATACCTGACAATATAAAAGATGTTTCAGACGACATAATAAGCAAGGTCATAGCCTGTAGCCACGGAGGCAAATGCAAAGATCAATGTACCGAGGCATTTAAAATAGTTTCTGAAGAGCTTAAATTTTACAAGAGAATGAACTTGCCGTTGCCGAGACTTTGTCCAAACTGCAGGCATTATGAACGTTTGAAACTAAGAAATCCGTTAAAACTTTGGGAAAGGTCTTGCATGAAAGAAGGATGCGATAATAAATTCAAAACTTCTTATACACCCGACCGTCCAGAAATAATCTATTGCGAAAAGTGTTATCAGCAGGAGGTGTACTAGCATTCTTTCAATCAAGCTAGAATCGTGCTAAAATGCTCACAAATATGGATACGAAGATAACGATTCTAGACCATAAAATTTTTATAGAGGAGGTAAAGAGATTGGCGGATTTTTGGTATGGAACTATGATAAAAGGGGCTGTCGATATAGAGATTGGCAGAGTTGCTTTAGGCGGTGACTATCATATCGAGGGTTCTGAGTTGTTGACGGGTACTGGTTCAAAATTTGAAGATATTTGGGGTTTCAATATTCGCTTTGAGGAAAATCCGAATGGGGCTTTGGAGTTCGATTCCATGGTTAACATAAAACCAAATTTTGGCAACCGCTCCAGGAATATAGGCAATGAAGAGATAATGAAAAAAGCCAGGGAGATTATTCATAAGTTTATTGATTTGAAGAAGTAAGGGGAAAGTATTCTATAATTCTATAGAATATTAGAATAGAAAATTATGAAAAAAGATTCGCTTTTTTATATGGCAAACTTATATCCGGAAATCAGAAGAATGTTTTCCTTTTTAGATTCTGGGAAAATAGAGGCCGCGCAAAATGCTCAGATTCGTTCATTAGACATTGTAAATAAAATATTAAATTTTAGAGATATAATTCCTGCTGGGAGAGAAGAATGGAATGTGGTTAAGAATTTTATTCTAGGATTTGATAAGCTAGATAAATACGAGAGAATTGTTTTAGAAAAATACGCGGAACCCTTTTCTTATAAATTTATGAATAACTATTCTAATATTCTATAGAATTATAGAATGAGAATATTCAAATATGTTGCAAAACGACAAAATGAATACACAAAGTGAAACTAAACAATGTCAAAACTGTAAAAAAAACTTCATTATTGAACCAGACGATTTTGGATTTTATGAGCAGATGAAAGTGCCGCCTCCCGTGTGGTGCCCGCATTGCAGGTTGCTTCGCAGAATGGCTTGGTACGGTTATAGGATATTATACAAACGCAAATGTGATTTTACCGGAGAGAATATTATCACGTTCTACCATCCGGATTTACCGTATAAAGTATATAAACAAGATATTTGGTGGGGTGACAAATGGGATCCGAAAAGTTACGGCAGGGAATATGATTTTTCTAGATCCTTTTTTGAACAATTTAAAGAATTGATGGATGAGGTTCCCAAAGCGTCGCTTCATACGGAATACAGCACTATGGTGAATAGCGAATATTGCAATGCCGCCAGTTTCCAAAAAAATGATTACCTGTGTTTTAAACATATTACTGGCGAAGATTCTGCGTATACTAATGTCGCTTTAAACACCAAAGATTCTCTAGAGGTGGCATATTCAGCAGACCCAGAACTCTGTTATGAGATAGTAGATGTTCGCAAATGTTTCCAGACTTTTTTCTCGCAGGATTGTGAAAATTGTCAAAACATTTATTTTTCGCGCGATTTGATTAATTGCGGGGATTGTTTTGGCTGTACAAGCTTGCGCAATAAAAATTACTGCATTTTTAATGAACAATTTACAAGAGAAGAGTATATTAAAAAATTAAAAGAATTTGACTTGGGATCTGCAAAAAATTTACAAAAACTAAAAAAACAGGCATATGCTTTTTCACTAAATTATCCGCGTCGGGCGACTTTGGGCAGGAATAACAACAACATCTCTGGAGAATATATTTATAATTCAAAGAATGTTCATAACGCGTACTATGTTCCTGACTCGGAAAATTTGAAATATGCGCAACTGTTTTTGAAGGGTCCAGCGCACAATTGTTATGATTTTACCGCTTTTGGCACCACTTCAGAATGGGTCTATGAGGCGACTTGGACGGGGTATAATACTTCCAATGTAAAATTCAGCGTCTGGAATTATCGCAATCACGATACGGAATATACTTTTGGCTGTCATGGATGTGGATATTTATTTGGTTGCGTCGGTTTGCGAAAGGCCGAATATTGCATTTTTAATAAACAATATACCAAAGAAGAATATTTCCCATTGGTTGAAAAAATTAAAAAACAAATGATGGAAGTTCCTTTCATTGACAGAAGGGGACTAGAGCACAAGTATGGTGGACAGATACCAATTGATTTGTGTCCCTGGCCATACAATGAGTCCACTGCCTACGAATTCTTTCCGCTCACTAAAGAAGAGGCCATAGGGAGAGGTTTTGCCTGGCGGGATCCTGACCAACGAGAATATTTAGATGCTACCATTATATTGCCCGACCATATTAAAGATGTCACAGACGATGTTTTGAAGGCGATTTTGAAATGTGAGGCATGTGGGAAGAATTATCAGATAATCCCCAAAGAATTACAGTTCTTGAAACGTTTTAATTTACCTATTCCGCGCCATTGCCCGCTTTGTCGAGATAGAGCTCGTATCAAGCAATTAAATGGAATGCAAACTTATAATCGCAAATGTGACAAATGCGATATAGCAATAGAGACTTCCTACTCTCCCGACCGACCCGAAATAGTGTATTGCGAAAGTTGTTACAAACAAGAAGTATACTGAGGAATGACATTTAAGCGCGGTGAATTCTAGCATATGCTAGAATTCACCACAGGGCAAAAAGCAAAAGATATGCAAGACGAAACAAAAAACTGCCAGAACTGTAAAAAAGACTTCATCATTGAGCCGGATGATTTTTCTTTTTATGAAAAAATGCAGGTGCCGCCACCAACTTTTTGTCCCTTGTGCCGGGCGCAGAGGAGGTTGGCTTGGAGAAATGAGCGCAAACTTTTCAAAGTTGTCAATTTTTTGACAGGCAAAGAGATTTTTTCCTCATATCCAAAAGAAAGTGGTCGGAAAATAATGACCAGAGAAGAATGGTTCGGAGACAACTTTGATGCAATAAAGTATAGTGTGGATATTGACTTCACGAAGCCGTTTTTAATCCAAATTGAGGAATTAAATAAAGTTGTACCGGTATATAACTTTAATAATATTGGAATTGTCAATAGTCCATATGTTTTCAATGCTTCTTATGTAAAGAATAGTTACTTGATTGTTAACTCAAATGATTCTGAAGATTGTATGTATGGAAACGGGATAGATTCTTGTAAAGATTGTGTCGATAATTCTCACGTAAAACATTCCGAGCGTTGCTACGAATGTCTTTGGTTAGAAAATTGTTATCAGTGCTATTTCACAATAATGTCTTCAGATTCCAGGGATTTGTGGTTTTGCAAGGATTGTGTTTCGTGTCATAATTGTTTCGGTTGCGCTAATCTGCGCAATTCTTCATATTGTATTTTTAATAAAAAATACGCAAAGGAGGAATATTTTAAAGAATTGAAAAAAATGAATCTTGATACAGCCTTGAGCATTGAAGCCTCCAGAATAAAAGCCAGAAATTTTTGGAACACCTTTCCCTTCAAATATCTTCAGGGTTTAAAAAACTTAAATTCTTCCGGATCTTATGTCACTAATTGCAAAAACGTAAACGACAGTTATCTTATCAGAGAAAGCGAAAATATGCGCTATTGCCAATATATGCAAGTTCCGGGCAACAAAGATAATTATGATTCTTGTAATTGGGGGGATCATACCGAAATGAATTATGAAACTTTAGAATGCGGAGACAATTCTTACAATAATAAATTCTCGCGCAGTTGCTGGCCATCTTCAAGGAACAATGAATATTGTACGCACCTTTTTAGTTCTTCAGACTGCTTTGGTTGTGTTGGTTTAAAAAAGAAACAGTATTGTATTTTAAACAAACAATATTCTAAAGAAGAGTATGAAAAACTTGTGCCCAAAATAAAAAAACACATGGATGAAATGCCTTACACAGATTCACAGGGTTTGACTTATAAATATGGAGAATTTTTTCCTACCGAACTTTCTCCACTCGGTTACAACAATACTGTCGCGATGCAGCATTTTTCGCTAACAGAAGCAGAAGCAAGGAAAAAAGGATATACGTGGATAGAAGTGTCCCGGGGCAACTATAAAATGACAAAAAAGGCAACAGAGCTTGAAAATTCAATCAACGAAGTCAGCGATAATATTTTAAAAGAAGTAGTAGAATGTAAGGAATGTAAAAATCCGTATAAAATTCTAGAGAATGAATTTTTATTTTTTAAAAAGGAAAAATTGTCGATACCACGTATTTGCGGTGAATGTAGGCACGAGCGCAGAATAAGTGACAGGTTAAAGGTAGGTTTATACGAACGGTCCTGTATGTGCGCGGGAGAGAAAGACAGTACTGGTGTTTATCAAAACACAGTAAGTCATGAGCATGGAGATAATCCTTGCAATGAGAAATTCAAAACTGGTTATGCACCAGACAGACCAGAAATAGTTTACTGTGAGAAATGTTATCAACAGGAAGTGTATTAAAGTGCTAGAAATTCTGCTATCGCAGAAAATCTAGCAAATTAAAGAAATAAAAATAAAAAATGTCATTTACTAAGAAGAACAAAAACAGGAAAAATAAAAAAGTGGTGGCAGTCAGCGGTGGTTTTGACCCGCTTCATATCGGGCATATTCGTATGTTTCAGGAAGCTAAAAAATTGGGAGATAAATTAATTGTTATCATAAATAATGATAATTGGAAAAGACAAAAAAGGAAGCATGTCTTTATGCCTGATCACGAACGCAAAGAGATTATAGAAGCTTTGGCTTGTGTAGATGGGGTAATTATTAGTGGACATTCTAGAAATCCGAAAGGTCCCAAGAATATGAGCGTGAGCAAAGAATTGTTTAAAATCAAACCGCATGTCTTTGCAAATGGGGGAGATAGAAATGAAGAAGACGCCAGAAATCCGAATTCCTCTTTATATTATGATGTAGAAACGTGCGAAAGATTGGGTATTGAAATGGTCTTTAATATTGGGCGTGGGGGCAAAGTGAGAAGTTCCTCGGAGCTTTTAAGGGAATACTCGAAAAAGATAAAAAAATAGGTATTGGCTAGCTTTTCATTTAGGAGTATAATCCTATAGTAGAACTTTCTAAAAGTTTTACTATGGGATATAATACTCTGTAAGTTTAGGAAGGCTAGTTTTTTATGAAAAAAGTATTAAAAACAACAAAAAAGACTATTAAAAAAATAGTCAGTGGAAGGGTTTCAACTAAGATGTTGAAAAAAGGCAAAAAAGTTGTCAAACTCTCAAAAAAAGCAAAAGTTAAAACTCTGCCCAGGAAGATAAAAATTCTTAAGAAAACTAAATCGGAAAAAGGCCTCAAGCTTACAAGGTCTCTTCGCAATCCAATAGTTGAGCCAAGACCGTATTTTTGGGAGTCCCAAGCCGTTTTTAATCCCGCTGCCATCTCTTCTGGCGGGCGAGTACATCTATTCTATAGAGCACTAGGGGAAGACGGGATTTCTCGCATTGGATACGCTTCTAGTAAAGACGGTATAAATTTCGACGAAAGACTTCTTTGGCCGGTGTATTTCGTACAGAACATCGAAGAAGTTAAAAAGCATTGGCCGTACACTTCTCCAGCCAGACCAGAATATGATAGTGTACTTTATTCATCAGGAGGAGGATGGGGTGGATGCGAGGATCCTCGCGCGGTTTTGATGAATGGTTATGTACATATGACTTTCAATATGTTCAATGGGTGGAACTCTATGCGCGTCGCCGTGACTTCGATAAAGGAAGGTAATTTGTTAAATAAGAAATGGTTATGGAGTAAGTTTGCTTATCTTTCTCGTCCCGGAGACAGACAAAAGAATTGGGTTCTATTTCCAGAAAAAATCAACGGTAAGTTTGCAATTTTTCATAATCCAGATGTTGGTGATCCAACCAGGGTCAAAATTGCCTACGTAAGCGAGCTCGATGACAGGGAAACACCCACTAGGGATACGGGTGCTCCAGACCCACAGACTTTGCCAGATCACATAGTGGCTTGGCATAAGCGTACGAGGAGTGCCGCCTCACCACCGATCAAGACAAAAGACGGGTGGCTTCTACTTTACCATGCCATGGACAAGGATGATGGAGATCGTTATAAGTTGGGCGCGCTTTTACTTGATTTAAAATATCCTGAGAGAATTTTATATCGAGCACAACATCCAATTCTAGAACCGGATTTGTGGTACGAAAACGATTGGAAAAAGGGAATTATATACGCAAGTGGAGCCATAGTTAAAGACGACAGGCTTTTCGTTTATTACGGCGGCGGAGATAAACATGTTGGCGTGGCGTCTATCGTGCTTGATGATTTGATAGAGAGTATGAAGAAAAATGGCGCAGTCAAATTAGAGAAGAAAAAATCACTAAAGTTTGGATAAATTTGTATGTATGTAGTAAGAAGATCTAAACATAACCCAATACTAATTCCAGATATAGATCATTACTGGGAAGAGTTTGCAACTTTTAATCTTTGTCCCATTAAGCGCGGTAGTATTTTTTACGGGCTTTTTAGAGCTATTTCCGCGGTGGATATATTACAAAATCCTCGCCAAGTGTCGGTCATAGGCATTGGTACAAGTAAAGACGGGGTGCATTTTAAAAATCGTACTCCTTTTATCACTCCTCAAGAAAAATGGGAAAAGTTTGGTTGCGAGGACCCAAGGGTCACTTACTTTGAAGGTACTTTTTATACTTTTTATACTGCGCTTGGAGAATTTCCATTTAACGCGGAAGGCATAAAGGTGGCTGTGGCGCTATCGCGTAACTTAAAAAAAGTTCATGAACGACATTTAGTGACTCCATTTAACGCAAAGGCAATGACTCTTTTTCCGGAACGAATAAATGGCAAGATTGTGGTGATGTTTTCTTTCCATACCGATTCTCCTCCCGCAAAGCTTGTTTTTGCCACTCTTGATAAGATGGAGGAATTATGGTTGCCAGCGTTTTGGAGTAAATGGGAAGAAAAAATTGACGATTACACTATTGATCTAAAACGCTCTCCCTATGATCATGTAGAGGTCGGGGCTCCGCCTATAAAAACCAAATATGGATGGTTGATCGTTTATTCCCATATTCAAAATTATTTTCCGAATCCCAACAATCTCGACAAAATATTCGGTATTGAGGCTGTTCTCTTTGATTTAAAAAATCCTATGAAAATAATCGGCAGAACTGCAGGACCGATGCTGGTGCCCGAGGAACCATATGAACTTTCTGGTTACGTTCCTAATGTAGTTTTTCCAACTGGAGCTATAGCCAAGAAGGACGTTCTTACTGTATATTACGGGGCGGCTGATACCACAGCATGCTCTTTTCAGCTTAACTTGACGGATCTCGTTCTTAGTATACATTACGAATATAAAGACCGTTTTCGTTTTAAACGTTCTCCCAAAAACCCTATTATCGTTCCCATAAATGAAAATGAATGGGAATCACAGGCCACCTTCAATCCCGGGGCGATAATGCTCGATGGAAAAACACATATTTTATATCGCGCAATGTCGGGAGACAATACATCCACGTTCGGATACGCAGTCACAAGAAATGGCAGTGACATAATAAAACGTTTTCCGTTGCCTGTTTATATTCCGCGCGAAGATTTTGAGAGCAAAAAGAATAGTGGCCAAAGTTCTGGCTGTGAAGACCCGAGGTTAACCAAGATTGGTAGTAATATTTATTTATGCTATACAGCATTCAACAGCACTGGACCTTGGAGAGTTGCTGTCTCTTCTATCACAGAAAAAGATTTTGTTTCTCATAATTGGAATTGGAAAAAACCATTTCTTATTACTCCACCGGGATTTGAAGATAAAGATGCCTGTCTTTTTCCCACAAAATTCCCATCTGGTTATTTTATTCTACATCGCATAGGTGATGAAATTTGTGGCGATTATTTAAACTCGCTTGATTTTAAACATGAAAGCGTGAAAAGATGCATAAGAATTATCGGACCTCGAGCAAACACGTGGGATAGCGCCAAAGTCGGCATAACTGCTCCGCCCATTAAAACAAAGTATGGCTGGCTTTTACTTTACCATGGTGTGTCGAAGAGCCACAGTACGTATCGTGTCGGGTGTGTTCTGCTTGATTTAAAAGATCCAGCTATAGTGCTTGCTCGGAGTACTGAACCTATTTTCGAACCGGAAGAGCAATATGAAAAAGCGGGTATTGTGAACAATGTGGTTTTTCCCTGCGGGATGGTTGTAAGAGGGAAAATGCTCTATATTTACTACGGCGGGGGAGACAGAGTCGTCGGTGTTGCCACTATAGAACTCGAAATTCTCCTTAAAACTTTGGTGCATAGTCTGAAATATTAATTAATTATTAGAATTTTTTATGATATAATAACGACATGAAAATAAATTTACAGGGTAAAAATATTGAACTTACAGGTGCTATTAAAGATTATGTTTTGAAAAAAGTTACCAATCTAGAAAAATTACTTTCCACTCTGGAGGGGGAGGGAGAGGTGTTGGTAAATTTCGAACTCGGTAAAAACACTAACCACCACAAGTCAGGTGCGGTTTTTCATTCGGATTGCCTGATTAACATCAATGGTAAAGAATTTTATTCTAGTTCTGATAAGGAGGACTTATATCAAGCGATCGATGAAATCAGAGAGAATCTTTATGAGGAAATCAGGAGGTATAAAGAACGTAGCAACACCATGTTTGTTCGTGGGGCGCGCAGTGTCAAAAAAATGCTGAAAGGGCTTTCCAAAAGGAATCCGTTTACGTCGAAATACTAATCCAGACAAGGTTTAACCTTGTCTGGAAAACTCTTTCCAGCTTATTTCCTTCTTTCCTTCAGGTAAGACTTTTTTGATTACAAATTGTCCGTTTTCTAATGTAGCGTCGGTTATGATTATTCGTTTGCCGTTTTGGAAAAAATAGGTTCTGGGCCAAGTGGCATAGGCGCGAAATTTGTTGTACAGCGTGCTTGGCGGTTCGGTCGCCAAGTCGACAAGCCCGTCTTCTTTTTTTATTTTTTTGCAGTAGGTGGCTAGATTCTCGTCTTGTGGTATTGGAGTTACTTTTCCATTCATAAAGTCTGGCAAGGTTTTTACTAAAAGTTCTCCTCCTATTTTTATTAAGCGCTTACGCAAATCTGTTGCTTTTTCATCCGGCCCTATTTCCACTTTTTCTTCTGCCACCACAGGGCCAGTGTCCATTTTGTATTCCATTTTTTGGATAGTAACTCCTGTTTCTTCATCGCCACTTAAGATAGCGCTTTCTACTGGGGAAGCTCCGCGATATTTCGGTAACAGAGAATAGTGAATATTGATAGAACCCAACTTGGGCAAATTGATTATTTTCTCTGGGATTATTTTCCCGTAGGCGACTACCAAGAAGAGAAGAGGGTTATGAGTTCTCAAAACACTCCAGATTTCTTCTTGCTCTAACTTCTCTGGTTGCAAATATGGAACATTATTCTCAATCGCCCAAACTTTTACGGGCGTGGGAGTAACTATCATTTTCCGCCCCTGCGGTTTATCAGGGGAAGTGATAACAAGAGACGGTAAATAACCGTTTCTTTTCAGAATCTCTAAGGTTTCCGCCGCTACATCTGGAGTACCCCAGAATGCGAAATTGAGTTTTTTATCTTGGCCATACTGCATATTTTTTTAGTATTTATTTCTGTGGTAATTCTTCCTTAATATCTTTGGCGTGGTCGGTGAAGAGTATCCCTTTTAGATGATCAGTCTCGTGCTGAAAAATCTGAGCAAGTAATTCTGATGCGCCTCGCTGGAATTTCTTGCCGTTTTCATCGTAGGCTGTGATTGTCGCCTTTTTTGATCGATAAGTTTTACCATATAGCCACCTGACGGACAGGCACCCCTCCGGAACCCAATATTTCTCTTTGGATAGTTTTGAAATTTTCGGATTTATAAATACAATATTTTTTGTTTTTTCTTCTGTTTTCTCAACGTCATCTACAGCCTTCTCTCTAGAGAATCTCTCTTTTCGATTAGTGACAAAATCTTTGTCAAATATTTTTCCGGAAACAATAAAAACAGACAGGGAGTATCCTACTTGCGGCGCGGCTATGGCTACTCCATCGTCCTGGCTTTTGAGCGCTAAGGACATTTCTTTCAAGACCCTTCTTGTTCCAAGAGTCGCTATTTTGTTCACGGGGATCTCTTTGGCGATCTGACGTAAGATGTTATCTTCTTTTTGAACTATCTTTGTCATTCTTGTTTTGTTCGTCTATTTAATTTCCTTCAGGTAATCTAAAAGTTTTTTCAATTTCACTGTTTCCTGAGATCGATTGGACATGTCGCGGACTATCACTGAATCTTCCAGCGCTTCCTTCACGCCGAAAATAAGAGCATAAGGGACTCCCAGTTTTTCCGCGATGGCCAACTGAGAGCCGAGACTGTCTTTGGAGAGCGATTGGGCGATGGGCACATGCGCTTTGCGGAGGATTTCGATGATATTCAAACTTTTTAATTTGGCTTCAGAGCCAAGCTGGATGAAATAAATTTTTGGTTTTTTCAATATGCGAGGAGCGATTTTTTTATACCAAGGAGATGCGATGATTCGGTCTACTCCGATAGAGAAGCCCACCGCAGGCACGTCTTTTTTACCGCCTATTTGACGTGCCAGATAATCGTATCGTCCGCCTCCCGCAAGCGCCAAAGGTTTTCCGTCGTCTCCGCCTCCTTGTTCTGATATTTCAAAGACGGTGCGGGTGTAATATGAAAGTCCTCTTACCAGATTTTTATTTATATTATATCCAATGTTCATCTCTTCCAGATACTCCAACACTTCCTTGAAGTGTTTTTTGCAAGAAGTGCAAAGGAAACTTATGGCCTCAGGTGCACCCTCGTTTATTTCCTGTGTTTTTTCTTCTTTCGAATCTAGAATCCGGAGAGGATTGGTTTTAAGACGTTCGCGGTCTATATGGGCTAATTCATTGATGTGTTTCCTGTAATAACTTGCGAGCTCTTTTACGTAAATGTTTCTACATTCCTTATCACCGATTGAATTAATGTCAACGGAAAGATTTTCGGAACCAGCTTCTTCGAGTATGCTCATGCAAGTTTTTATCACCATTGCATCCATAATACTTTTGTCACTTCCCAACACATCAGCATCAAACTGCCAAAATTGTCTATAGCGTCCGCGTTGAGGATTGTCATGTCTAAAGACAGGGCCATAGTGATAAAGCATTACCGGTTGGGGCATGTTTTGCATTCCGTGCTCTATGTAGGCTCGTACTACTGGCGCGGTGTGTTCTGGTGATAGTGCTAAATGGTCTCCGCCTTTTGTCTTTAATGTGTACATTTCTTTGTCCACTATGTCTGTGCCTTCGCCTATACTAGAGGTAAAGATATCTTCATTTTCCAGTATGTGAGTTGAAATTGGTTTAAAACCATAATACACTGCCACTTCTTGCGCTTTTTCGAAGAATCCCTGAAAATTGTAATATTCTTCGTTCATCAAATCTCGCATTCCTCTGGGCGAAGAAATGTTTTTAACTTTAGCTGCATTTTGTTTTATTTTTTTCATGTTTTTATTCTGCTTGTTTATAACTGCCAGGGAATAAGTTTATTCTGTTTACAGGCAATAGTCTTAGAAAGGCCTTTCCAACTAGAAGTTTTCTTGGCACTGCGCCCCAGTATCTGGAATCTGAACTGGCAGGCCTGTTGTCGCCCATCACAAAATATTCATCACTTTTTAATTCGAAGTGTATATTGTTTTCTGTAGTATTTTTGACATAAGGCTGTTCCAGCTTCAGCCCATTCGGATGTTCTTTGTTTGTGACGGTAATAGAACTACCTTTTATATCAATAATTTCATCAGGCAACCCAATAATTCTTTTAATGAAGAATTTTTTTGTGTCATTTGGGTATCGGAAGACAACAACATCTTCTCTTTGTGGGTCGTTTAGTCTGTATGATATTTCATCTATTATTAGATATTGTCCGTCTTCAAACGTTGGTACCATAGAAGATCCGGAGACCACAAAGGGCTGCGCGATGAACATCCTTATAGGGACTACTATGACTATAGCCAGGAGCGCAAAACGCACAATTTCCCAAAAGGACTGCTTGGCAGATTTTTCGACATTTTCCGTAGCTCCACTTAAAGTACCGTCCGTTTGTTTTATTTCTTCTTCCATCGTTACATTCTAGCATAGAAAGATATTGACACAATGCATTACCTCATTGTCTAATTAAGAATTAAGAATTAAGAATTACAGATTTTTGCTATGATGTAAAAATGAAACTAGTAGTGGGATTGGGCAATCCAGGCGAAGAATATAAAAATACCAGACACAATACTGGGCGTATTTTAGTCGGTATGATTGAGGATAAGATAAAAAACGTCAAGGTCAAATTTGTCACCCCCGATACCTTTATGAATAATTCCGGTAAGGCAGTCGCCCCACTCGTTAAATCCAAAAAAGATTTGAAAGATTTTGTTGTTATTTATGACGACATTGATTTACCTTTAGGCAAAACAAAAATTTCTTTCAATCGTTCCTCTGGTGGACACAATGGTCTCGGTTCTATCATCAAGGCGCTAAAATCCGAAGAGTTCTTGCGCATTAGGATAGGTATATCTCCGGAAACGCCGGGAGGCAAGTTGCGAAAGCCAAAAGGGGAGAAAGCGGTGCTGAATTTTCTGTTGGGTGAATTTAAAAAGCCCGAACTCGAAACTCTTAAAAAGCTTTCAAAAAAGGTCGCCGAAGCTATAGAAACTATTTTTACTGAAGGCAAAGACAAAGCGATGAGTTTGTTTAACTAAACTCCTTTTTTCTTTTGTGTCTAGGATAAGGGTCGTTTAAATCGCGTCTATCCGCTTCTTGTTCGTCTTCAACGAGGGCCTGTTCTTCTAGATCTAAAGATTCTCCTGATGCACGTTTTCGTTGTATACTTTCCGCTAGTTCTTTCCGGGTTCTTTCTTTTGGGGTATCTTCTTTCATATTTTTAACCTATACCTCTTTTAATCCCTCTATTATGATACTTTTTTCGCCATTGCGCAAGGAGATTTTGCCAGAAAGAGCGATGCATTTTTCAGGTACTAGAATTTCGCTAGATTCCTTGAAAATGCTAGGGAAAACTACGGCCTCAATCGTGCCGGTGAGGTCGGTAATTTTCAGGAATGCCATTTGTTCATTACCTTTGGTAATAATAACTCTCGCTGTCTCTATTATGCCGGCGATGGTCACGGGTATGCCATTGCCCACTTCTTCCTTTATTTTTTTAATATTCATTTCGCGACTTTCTAATTTTTCGCGCAGTCGGTCTAGCGGATGGCCGGAAATGTATAGTCCCAAGAGTTCTTTTTCCCAAAGTAATTTTTCAGCTACCGTGGCCGGCGCGGAATTCTTCATTTGAAATATGGAAACACTCGAATCCGGCAATTCTCCGAAAAGAGAAGTTTGATTTTCATTTTTATTCGACGATTCCTTATTGTACAGAAGCATTTCTTCGAGATTAAAAAGAAGGGTTCCTCGATCGCCCCATTCATCCATGCTACCAGACTTGATCAATGCTTCCATGGATTTTTTGTTTAAATTTTTATGCTTGACTCTATCCAGAAAATCCGTAATGGATTTAAATTTTCCGTTTTTCTTTCTTTCAGCAATGATAGCATCCCCGATATCAGTTCCCAGATTTTTTATCGTATAAAATCCGAATCTTATTTTTTTGCTTTTATTATTTGTGTCTATTGCTTCATCTTTGTCTCCCAGGCAGGTGAATCCCCCGTAGCTTTCGTTTATATTCGGAGGAAGGACAGGGATATTCATGTTTTTACATTCGTTGATTATTTCAGATATTTTTTCAACGTCGCCTGATTCGGCGGTGAGTATGGCAGCCATATATTCGACAGGATAATTTGCTTTCATATAAGCTGTTTGATAAGCGACTCTGCCGTAAGAGGCCGCATGCGCTTTATTGAAACCATAAGCTTGGAATGGTTCGAAGAGTTTCCAGAGTTTTTCAGCGAATTCGGGAGTTTGTCCGTTCGCTACGATTCCTTTAGTGAATTTCTTATATTGGGCTGCCATCTCAGCTGGTATTTTCTTTCCGACGGCCTTGCGGAATTTATCAGCTTCTTCCCATGTGTATCCTGCCATTTCAAGAACGCAGTAGAGCAGGTCGTCTTGGTAGACAATGAGTCCATACGATTCGCTCAAGAATTTTTTCATCCTTGGGTCTAAATATTTTACTAATTTCGGATTATGCTTGCGTTTTATATATTCCGGAATTGATTCCATCGGTCCCGGGCGATATAGAGCGACCATTGCATTTATGTCATGAATAGACGATGGCTTCAATTCTTTTAAGTATCTAGTCATGCCGGCGCCATTCAATTGGAAAAGTCCCTCCGTTTGTCCGCTTGCGAGTAACGCGAAAGTTTTTTTATCATCGAGGGGAATATGTTCCAGGTCTATGTCTATATTGTAGAATTTTTTAACTAAATTTACTGCATCTGCCAAAATAGCTAAGTTTCTAATACCCAGAAAATCAAATTTTAACAGTCCTGCACCCCCGCCATAATCTGGGTCTAATGAATACATATCGTATTGAGTTATTATTTTTTTCTCGCCTTTTGGATCGTATTGAAGAGGTGTGAAATCAGTTAGCGGGGTTGGAGAAATAACGACCCCGGCCGCGTGTACTGAAATGTGCCTTACACACCCTTCCAGTTTTTTTGCCAAGTCGATTATTTTTTTGGTATCTTTTTCATTTTTGTAGGCGTCTTTTAATTCCGGGATAATCTCCATCGCGTGTTCTATGGTCATCGGCATGCCCTGTGAACCCATTGGAATCATTTTCGACAGCCTGTCGCCGACAGTGTAAGGGTATCCTAACGCGCGAGAGACATCTCTTACTGAGCCACGTGCCATCATCGTACCGAAGGTTCCGACTTGCGCCACCTTGTCTTCACCATATTTTCTTTTGACGTACTCAATCATTTCATCTCTTCTGTCATCGGCAAAATCCATATCAATATCAGGCGCGGAAGGCCGATATGGATTCAAGAATCTTTCAAAAGGTATTTTATATTCTATCGGGTTTATGTTGGTGATGCCGATGAGATAGGTTACCATTGACCCGGCGACCGAGCCTCTGATCGCGGTCAGGATACCGTTTTCCTTGGCATGACGCAAAAGGTCACTTACCACCAAAAAGTACGGCGAATAGCCTTTATTGAAAATAATTGTAAGTTCGTACTCCACGCGCTTTGTAATTTCGGGCGTTTTTTCTATATGCAAATTTTCGAAACCGGCATAAGCAAGCTCGCGTAATTTTTCATCGTAAGTTTTTCCTTCCTCGATTTTGATATCGGGAAACACCCATTTTTTGAGTTCTAATTCGAGATTGCACATATCGGCGATCTTTTCCGTATTGGCGACTGCTTCTGGATGATCTTTAAAAGCCTCAAGCGCCTTTTCTGTACTGATCAGGGAAAAGTCGTCATCCGAGAATTCAAACTTTGAAGCTTCCTTTCCGTCACCCTGAGTATTTATCTGAAGTAAGGTATGGTGCGCGTCATGGTCACCCTCGCACGGATAGTGAGAGTCTTGGGTAGCCACGATCATAATGTCGTGTTTCTTGGCGAGTCCCACTAATGTGTCGCGTACTCGCTTATCATTTTCCACAGATGGATGGCATTGTATTTCTATGAAATAATTTTCTTTGCCAAAAATTTCTTGATATTCTTCTATTATTTTCTCCGCTTTGGCTTCATTGTTATTCAACACGCTCTGCGAAAGTTCACCTCCAAGACATCCTGACAGCGCTATAATACCGCCGCTGTACCTTCGCAATATTTCTTTATCCATTCTTGGTTTGTAGTAATATCCTTCGAGGTTCGCCAAGGTTACAAGTTTTATTAAATTTTTATATCCCTCTAAATTTTTCGCAAGCAAAGTAAGGTGGTAGTAGCGCTTGCTTCCTCCCGCCTCGGTGGTTCTGTCTTTACGAGAGCCGGCGGTCATATATGCCTCCACTCCGATGATTGGCTTGACCCCTTCTTTTTTAGCGAGCTTATAAAATTCAATAGCGCCGTACATATTGCCATGGTCGGTGATAGCCAAAGAAGGCATTTTGTGTTCTTTAGCCAGTCTGACTAAGTCCTGAAGTTTAGAGAGTCCGTCTAAAAGGGAATAATGGCTGTGGGTATGAAGGTGTACGAAGTTCACTTTTTTTTCTTGTTGTGTTTCAGTCATCTCTGTTATAATATTATAAATATGAAAAAAACACGAGTTGCTATAAATGGTTTCGGAAGAATAGGCAGAGCTTTCTTAAAAGTTGCATGGGATAGGTCTGAGATTGAGATAGTAGCGATAAACGATCTTGGCGATGTCGCCAACATGGCATACCTACTTAAATACGATACGGCTTATGGAAAATGGAAGCATAATGATATCAAACACGAAGAAGGGTATTTAATAATAGACGGCAAGAAAATTAAATTTATAGCAGAAAAAGATCCTGCTAAATTGCCTTGGAAAGATTTAGACATAGATGTGGTTGTGGAAGCGACTGGTATATTTGTCACCTATGCAGGCGCGAAGGTTCATCTCGATGCGGGCGCGAAGAAGGTGGTAGTGACTGCTCCAATGAAAGATGAGCCCGCAGGGGGTTTACAGGGAGCCACCATACTCATGGGTGTAAATGAAGACAAGTTGGCTGGTTGCAGTATCACTTCGAACGCTTCTTGCACTACCAATGCAAGCAGTCCGTTGATGGCGATTCTTGATGAGAAAATAGGCATAGAGAAGGCGCTCCTCAATACTACTCATGCTCTTACCAACAGCCAGCCAACTGTCGACAGTATAAATAAACATAACGTCAGAGAGGGAAGAGCGGGTGGCCATAACATTGTTCCCACTTCTACTGGCGCAGCCATTGCTGTCACAAAGGCGCTCCCTAAACTTGCTCAACTATTTGACGGCATTTCTCTACGAGTTCCTATGATTACCGGTTCAATGGTGGACATTACTTTTATTTCAAAGAGAAACACAACAAGGGAAGAAGTGAATGAGATCCTAAAAGAAGCTGCCAGGGATCCGCGTTGGGAAGAAATATTTGATGTTACAGAAGACCCGCTTGTTTCTTCCGACATTATTGGAGACAGGCATGCATCTATTGCGGATCTCGAAATGACCAGAGTAGTTGGTGGTAATCTGGTAAAAGTTCTCGCTTGGTACGACAACGAGATGGGGTATACCTACACACTCGTGGATCATGTTATAAAAACTGGACAAGATGTAACTACTTAGTACTTAGTAGTCGAAGTACTAAGTTGACACTAAGTCAAATTTTTCCCTCAAACACGCACACGGCCGGACCGGTGAGCCAGATGTTTTTGTATGTCGTTAGGTCTTGCCTAACGCAAGGTTCAAATTCTACTGTGAGATTACCACCGGGCATTTTGATGTGGCAAATATTTTCTTTCAAAATCCCAAGTTTATGCGAAATGATAGCTACGGATGTGGCAGCCGTGCCGCAGGCCATCGTTTCGTCTTCCACACCACGTTCATAAGTTCGAACGTTAAATACGCCGTTTTTTATTTCAACATAATTCGCATTGACTCCATCCGGGTCGGAATATCTTAGCTTTTTACCTTCAGGAAATACAGGGAAGTTTTCTAGATTTTCCACGAACTTTATATTATGCGGGGTAGTACCACAATAGACGAAAGGCAAACCATTGCGCTCTGTCACGTTAGCCATATCTCGCATTTTGAGCCTAATTATTTCTTCATTTATTTCTGCTTCATGTTCTCCGTCTGGGGCGAGAAACTTCACATGCTTTGGGTCTTTGATCATTTTAAGAACGTAGTGCGCGTAGTGAACAATACAGCGCCCGCCGTTGCCGCACATCGAGCCCATACTCCCGTCTGAATTTACAAATATCATTTCAAAATCATAATCTGGATGATTTTGCACGATCTGCATTCCATCTGCGCCGATACCAAAACGTCTGTGGCAGAGAAACTTTATTTTTTCCACATCTTTAACATCAAAACATTCACCACGATTGTCTATCATGATAAAATCATTCCCGGCGCCGTGATATTTGTAGAATTTAAGCCCTTCTTTCATTTCTAGTTTTTTCTTAGTATACGATATGTTTTATACCAGTGATTATAACATCGATTTATAATTTTTTGCATTTTATTCCATAATACAAATATTTTCAGTTGACTTAATTCCTATAAAATCAGCAACTTTTTTACATATCGCTTCGTTTTGCGATACTCCGCTTATCACATGTTTCTCTCCAAGTATCGAGTAGTATTGGATGTTCTTACCGACACTTTTAGCTTCCTTGAATAAATATTCAGACTGACTGAACGGAACCTGGTTATCAAGTTCTCCGTGGAAGAGCACAATCGGTTTGCTTATTTTTTCAAGATTATTGATTACGCTTGATCGGTCGTGTATATCCTGATTTTTTTCGTTCGGAATTCCTCTTAAATATGCCTCAAATGGAGTCGGATGTACTTTTTCTATCAGTTTTTGCCAATCGGTTACTGGCGCTACCGCTAAAGCACCTGAAAGTTTTGAGTCGAGTTTTGTTAAACCCTTCAGCGCTAAATAACCACCATAACTATTGCCGAAAAGGTAAATTTCTCTTAATCCCAAATTGTTCAGATAAGCGATAGCTTCCTCAACATTTTTTACGTCAATTACGCCGATATTATTTACCAAGCTTAAACTATAATCTTTGCCATAACCCATACTCCCGGGATAATCAAGTTTCAGAACGGTGATACCAGCTAACACAATTTCATCCAATATCCAATCATAAGTTGTATAGCTACCCCATGAGTGTCTTAAAGGGCTTGCTTGTCTATATGGTCCGCCGTGAAGCCAAATAATAGTTTTCTTTTGATCTGTATTTTTATCGGGTTTCAAAAGAATACCTTTTAGATTTTCTGTGAAAATATTTTCACGAATAATTTTTTCTATTTCCACCTTTTCCTGTTCTATGCCGATAAAATTTTTTATTTTCTTTTCTTTTATATTAAAACTTTTTAGTACTCCAGTACCTCGTTCATTTTCAGTGAATAACAGATTATCACCAGTGAATGTGAGTTTGTTAGTATACATCACATCTTCGCTTATGGTGTTTAACTTGTTATTATTAAGTCCGAGAGAATAAAGATCCCACTTGTTGGGTTCTTGTCGGTTTGCGATATAGTAGACTTTTTCTTCTTTGACCGCGAAATCGTAGACGGTATATGGTTTTTTTATAATTTGTCTACCTGATAGATTTTTTGGTTTTTGTTTAAAATCTACTAGGTATAATTGTGCAAAGCCAGCTCGGTCATCTAGGTAAACAAGTTTAGAACTATCTTCAGTGAATGCAAAAAGTTCTTCATAGTTTCTTAATAATTCAAGATTATTAGTTGTACCGGAATACTCTATTTTTTTACCGTTATCAAGTTTGATGACGAATTTTCTAGCTGTCACCACCATGTCTCCTTCTTCAAGAAAATAAGCAATTTTCTTATTGTCGGGCGAAATTGTTACGTGAGTTGCTTTTTTGGGTATAGTGAATTTTCCGTAGCTTTTTTGCGGATTTGGCGTAGGTATTGTAGTAGGAGGTTTAATATCTTTTTGCTTTTTCTCAGCTTTTGCCAAATTTTCATCCCTGTCTTCCAAGAAAGAGAGGGTTATTTTTTTCAGCGGGTTTTCTATTCGTTCTGTATTTTGTTCTCTAGTTTTTTCGCATTTGTAAGTGGAAAGATTACATAAGTAATTTGTTTTCTTTATAATATTATTGACCACAATTGAAGCACTTTTTTTCGATACATTTTCGATAATTGTGTAAGAAATGTCAGTCGCGTTTGCATACGGACTTATGGAAAGTAGGGCGATTGCTATTAAAATTTTTTTCATTTAAGATTTTAAAAATAATTTTTAGACAAATATGCTCGTCCAGAATCACTGAGAATCATTACGGCTACGTCACCCTTTTTTAGTTTTTTAGCGTAATTTTTTACCGCATAAGCTATAGATCCGCCACTTCCCCCTAAAAGCAATCCATATTGAGAAGCCATCTTTTTCAACATAGTAAAGCTTTGCTCATCGGATACAGGCAGAAACTCATCTATTACTGATTCATCAAGCACAGGAGTCTCAAAGTCGATACCAATGCCTTCCAATTTGTATGGCTTCGGATTTCCTTTGGTCGAATGGGAAGAATTATTGACATCAACAGCAATAATTTTTATTTTCGGATTCTGTTCTTTTAAAAATTTTCCGGTTCCGCTGACTGTTCCTCCGGTGCCTGCTGGAGCGAATAGATGAGTGATCTTGCCTTTGGTTTGTTTCCATATCTCAGGTCCTAGCGAAAAATAATAACTTTTGGGATTTGAAAGATTGTAGTACTGGTTTGGCACAAACGAATTCGGAATATTTTTCGCCATATTTTCCGGTACGTTGTGATAATTCTTTGGGTCGTGTAGGGGAATAGAGCTGTCGCATATCATGACCTCCGCCCCGTATGCACGCAAAGTTTTTATTTTCTCCTCGCTTACTTTGTCGGAAGCTGCTATTATCACTTTATATCCTTTTACGGCACCGATCATAGCCAATGCTATCCCTTGGTTTCCCGAAGATGCTTCTATAATTGTTCCGCCTGGTTTTAATAATCCTTTTCTTTCCGCCTCTTCCACCATAAATAAGGCGGGACGGTCTTTCACGCTTCCTCCGGGATTCAAGTATTCAAGCTTGGCGAAGATCTTCGCTTTGGTATCGAAAGGCACTTTTACCATAGGAGTGTTTCCGATAGCATCTAGTAGATCGTTCGTTTGTTTTCTCATTTCTTTACGATACTCTCTTTACTTTAAATGCCAAGTTTTTTAACATTTATCTTGATATTTCAACTTTTTGTTAAAAATGATAGAATATTGAGCATGATAAAAATACAAGGAGTAGTGCGGGAAATAGTTTTAGGGGAGTTTGAGGCCTACGTCGCGCTTACGAATGGTTATATGAATATGAGTAGTTATGCGTATCGCATACGCAAAAAGGTGGAAGAGCTCACAAAAAAACAAGTAACTATTAATGGCTTAGTTGTTTCACTTTCGCGTCTTCGGAAAGAGTTTAAAAAAGAAAAACCCCTTATTTACGATGTCGCTATAAAAAATATTTCTACTAAATTACCGCTTTCCGAGTTTGTCTACGAAAAAACAAGCGAGCTGATTTTTGAGCTCGAGTCGTTGCACAAAAGCATTTCAGTTTCTGGTGAGGATTTTCTAACGACTACCATTGGTACGGCCGAAGTAGAGGTAATCTGTTCGTCTAATCTGGAAAATAAAATATTAAAACATTTTAAGGTCAAACCAAAGATTATAAATCACAATTTGGCTGCTATAGGTGTGTCATTCGGTCCGGAAGTTTTTGGCATGCCCAATATCTTCTTCTCTCTTCTCTCAGTTACTGCCCGCGCCCGCATAAATATAGAAGAACTTGTGTCTACCTCTACTGAGTTTATTTTTATAGTGGCGGAGAAGGATTTCGGTAAGACCGTCGCTTTGTTTTCGGATTTACACAGGGCGACAAATATACAGTAGATTGGGTTTTACGTAAAAGGTGTTATAATATTATTATGAAAATTTTTATTGGCACAGATCACGCTGGTTATGTATTTAAGGAGAAGATCGTATCTTCTTTAAAACTTCAGGGACATGAGGTCATAGACAAGGGCGCATACGAATACAACGAGCACGATGACTATCCAGATTTTGTCATTCCTGTGGCAGAGGAGGTATCGAAGGATTCAGAAAATGTCAGGGGAATTGTTTTAGGCGGTACAGGAGAAGGGGAGGCGATTACCGCCAATAAGTTTCCTCATGTCAGGGCTGTCGTAGACTATGGTAATGCGAAGCCAGTCGTAGACAATGATTCAGACATCATAATACGTTCAAGGCAGCACAACAATTCAAACATTCTTTCCTTGGGTGCCAGATATTTTACAGAAGACAACATAATGAGCGCAGTTAATCTTTGGCTCGACACTCCTTTTTCTGGGGACGAGAGACATGTTCGTCGTCTAGGTAAAATAGATAAAATAAAAATAGAATAATAACTTCGCTTCTTTAAATTATGGTAGAAATAATTCCATCAATACTGACAAAAAGTTACGAGGATTTGAAGAATAAAGTCGCGCTTGTTCGTGGGACAGCGGGTGTTGTTCAAGTGGATATATGCGATGGAGTTTTTGTTCCGTCCATAACCTGGCCATTCAACTCGCCTTCTAGGAGAGATGCGCTTTTTTTGGAAAACAATCTAGACGAGCATTTTAGAAAAATTCTAAACGAAGAGGAGGGTATGCCTTTTTGGGAGGACGTCGATTTTGAGATTGATTTACTGGTAGCAGATGCGGTGGAGAATTTTGATATTTATACCAAACTAGGTCCGAAGAAAATAGTTTTTCATTTAGAGGCTGTTGGCAAATTGGAAGAATTTAAAAATTTTTTGGAAGGCATGGATAATTATATTCGGGATGCCATAGATATAGGTGTAGCCATGAATCCTAGCACCCCCCTAGGACAGATTTATCCCCTGGTTTCGTGTGTTGATTTCGTGCAGTTTATGGGCAACGACAGGGAAGGATACCAAGGAGCAGGAATAGAGCTAGATGAAAAGGTCTATGAAAAAATTAAGAGTTTCAGAGAAGAATACGTTGACATACCCATTGCAGTTGATATTGGGGTAAATGAAGAGACGGCGCCCAGACTAGTAGAAGCCGGAGCGACGAAGCTCATTATAGGTTCAGCGATTTTTAATGCAGATGATATAATTGAAAAGATAGAAGAGTTTAAAAATTTATAAAAATAGAACAATGCTCTCTCTTTCTTACCGTATCGAATTTTACTACAGTATATTGTAGTAAATTAATCTGATGGTGATTAATTAAGTGAGACGCTAGGAAGTAGTATTATTATTTGAATATTTTCTCCAGTACTTTCTTCCTACTTTTGGAGGCATAATTCCTCCGACGGTGAGAATATTCCATACTAATTTCTCGATATCAGTCTTTTCCTTTTTAGAAATTTTTAGAATAGCGTCGTACTTGCCGATTTCAATTCCGAGAGATGTTTTCGCCACAGTAGTTGGGCTGACTTTCAATATATTTACAACCCTATGCTGTGGAGTATTATTCGCGAGCATAAGAACAATAGCCAAGCGTTTAGCAAGCATAATTTTTTCTGTTCGGGTGAACAGCTCCCGTGTTACTTCTTTCAAGTATCTTTTGTTTTGTGCTTGCCCAAAGACTGCAAGAAGTTTTCCAAATAATTCTTCTAAAAGCTTGGGATTTAATTTTTTGCTTGATACGTGTGGCATAAATTATATCTAAAAACTAATTTTATTACTAATAATCTACTACAGTATATTGTAGCAAATTGAATATGTAAAGCAGAAGTATGGTATTTGTAAATTTATTTTGTTATAATATAGATTAATATGTTAACTCAAGAAAAAATACAGGAGCTAGAGATAAAAGCTAACGACATTAGAGAAAGCATTATTGAGATGTTGGTAGAAGCCGGGAGTGGGCATACGGCGGGACCTCTCGGTATGGCTGATATTTTTACTCTTCTTTATTTTCATGTTTTGAAACACGACCCTAAAAATCCGCTAGGAAGTCCTATTGGGGAAGAGCGCGACAGATTGGTGCTTTCAAACGGGCATATATGTCCGGTATTATACGCGACTATGGCGCACGCAGGATATTTTCCCATAGAAGAATTGAAGACTTTGCGCAAGTTTGGTACTAGACTTCAAGGTCATCCACATAGGGAATACATGCCTTGGCTTGAAACTTCCTCTGGACCGCTAGGTGCTGGGCTTTCGCAAGCGGTAGGCATGGCACTCGCGGATAGGATCGATAGAGATAGAAATTCCGAGAGATATATTTATGCACTACTTTCCGATGGCGAGCACGATGAAGGGAACACCTGGGAAGCTATTCTTTTGGCGTCCAAGGAAAAATTAAATAATCTGATAGTGATAGTGGATAGAAACAATATTCAAATAGATGGTTACACCGAAGACATAATGCCTCTTGGCGACTTGGTCTTGAAATACGAAGCATTTGGCTGGCATGCACAGGAGGTAAACGGGCATGACTTTGAAGAGGTAAATAGCGCGATAGAGCGAGCGAAGGCAGTTTTTGAAAAACCGTCCGTATTGATAGCGAGAACCATCCCTGGTAAAGGAGTGAAAGAATTTGACAGAGATTATCATTGGCATGGTAAAACACCAAACAAAGATGAAGCAAAGATTGCATTAGAAGAGTTGCGTACGCTTGGCGGTAAAATTAGGAGTGAGCATCAGTAAGTTTTTTGAAATATCACTTTTCTCCGGTACGGAATTTTTGAAGCATAAAAATTCCTGAAGTTGGCTCGCCGATGCTCGCCAAACCCCTGTGAAAAGTATATTTCAAAAAACTAAACAAACAACATGTTAAACCCAGCATTAAAATTAAATCCGAAGATTTTCAATCAAGACTGCGAACAGGCGCCTATTCGCAAAGGTTTCGGGCAGGGACTCGTGTTGGCAGGAGAGGCGGATAAAAATGTGGTGGCGCTTTGCGCGGATTTGACGGAGTCTACGCAAATGCATTTTTTCAAAGAAAAATTTCCGGAGAGATTTATTGAAGTAGGTGTGGCGGAGCAGAATTTGGTGACTGTGGCTTCGGGGATGGCCGCTATGGGTAAAATTCCTTTTTGTTCTTCTTACGCGATGTTTTCTCCAGGGCGCAATTGGGAACAAATAAGGACGACGATTGCTTACAACGACAGAAAGGTGGTGATAGTCGGTTCGCACGCGGGTATTTCTGTGGGTCCTGATGGTGGCACGCACCAAGCGCTTGAAGACATCGCGCTGATGCGAGTGCTTCCCAATATGGATGTGCTTAGCCCGTGCGATAGCATAGAGGCAAAAAAGGTGACGCTTGTTCTCGCTAAAACCAAAAAGCCGGCATACCTGCGTCTGGCTCGAGAGAAGACACCTATCATAACTACTGAAGAAACTCCTTTTGAAATAGGCAAGGCGCGGGTATTTTGGATTCCGGATGTCGGGATAGCAGATGTCGGAATCATCGCCACCGGCGCGCTTGTTCACCGCGCGATGCTCGCGGCTAAAGAATTGGAGACGGAAGGTGTAAAAACTAAAGTAATGAATCTGTCATCAATCGTGCCGACAGACGACGAAGCCATCATAGCTTTGGCAAAAGAGTGCAAAGCGATTATTACAGTCGAAGAACACCAAGTTTCCGGCGGCATGGGGAGCGTAGTTGCCGAGGTGCTCGCGCAAAATTACCCGGTGCCGATGGAATTCATCGGGGTGCAAAACAAATTCGGCCAGTCCGGTACACCCGACGAACTCATCGAGCATTACGGAATGGGGGTGAAGGACATCCAAAAAGCAGCGCATAAAATCCTCGATCGAAATAAACCGGACAAGGTTTAACCTTGTCAAAATCTTGTTTTTTAGTTATCATGTATGCATGACAAGAAACTTGGAATTCTCAATAGGCGAATATTACCATCTATATAACAGAGGTACTGATAAAAGGAAAATTTTTACAAACGCGAATGATTACTCGCGTTTTCTGGTTCTGCTTTACTCATGCAACAGTTACGAAAGGGTGGATATTGGCGACCAGTTAAGACAAGGTTTAACCTTGTCCGAGATTTTTCAAATGGATAGAAAAGAAACATTGGTTAGTATAGGCGCATTTTGTTTGATGCCAAACCATTTTCATTTATTGATTAAAGAGAGGGTAGACAATGGGGTTAGTAAGTTCATGCAAAAATTGCAAACAGCTTACACGATGTATTTCAACAAGAAGAACGACAGAAATGGTTCGCTTTTCCAAGGTACTTTTAAGGCGAAGCATGTGACGAAAGACGAATATTTGAAATATCTTTTTGCTTATATAAACTTAAATCCAGTTAAATTAATCGACCCTGAGTGGAAAGAGAATGGAATTAAAAATCTGCATGAATCGGAAAAATACCTGAGCGAATATAGATATTCCAGTTACTTGGATCTCGCTGGGGTCAGTAGGGTAGAAAGCAAAATTATTGACGTATCGGAATTTCCAGAATACTTTAGCTCCAAGTTGGATTTTGGAGATTTTGTAAAGGAATGGCTGAAGTTTAAGGATGCTAACGAAGACAGCGCGGACAACAACGCGGACAAGGTTTAACCTTGTCAAGTTCAAGCTGGATGAGCTCATCGAGCATTACGGCATGGGGGTGAAGGATATCAAAAAGGCGGTGAAAAGAGTGCTGAAAATAAAAACCGGCTAAGCTAGCCGGTTTTTTTTCGTTGTTCTTTTGCAGTCTTCTTATTTTAGTTTTCCAGCCTGTTCTCTTAAACTTTCTAAGCTTACTCTAAGGTGCGAAACATCTTCTCCTCTACTTTCTCTCTTCTTTATTTCATCCTCGTACATTTGTATTTCTACATTTATTCTCTCCAGCAGGTCTTTTTTACTTTCGGGAGTTGATTCTATAGCCATAAAATTTGTTTATTTTAAAATCTTATATTTCGACTCTTTAATAATACAACGCTCAGTATATCTAAGTCAACTTTTTTGGTTTATAACCCTCCGGCGCGTTTTTGAGATATTCTTCCAGCTTTTTACGAGAGAGGAGGCCGACGTTGGCGCCCACTTGTTGTACCACAGCCATGGAGTTGATGCCTCCCCAAGCCAAGGCGTCAGGTAGAGTTTTACCTAAGGCAAGTGCCGAGGTGGTCGTCGAAGCAAAGGCATCACCCGCCCCGGTACGTGAGTAGGGCGGTTTAGGATCCGGATAAATCGGCATGAAAAGGTATTCTTTGCCGTCGAAAGCATAAGCGCCTTTCGGCCCGTCGGTAATAACGACTATCTCGGGACCCCGATCATGCATTTTTGCGAGTAAATCTTTTACGCCCTCTGTCGGATTCTCGTGCCTCTCGCCTATACTCTGCAATCCTAAAATTTTTTCTGCCTCTTCTACGTTGCAGAAAAAGATTTTCGCGCGGCGGTAAAAGCGTTCCATTTTTTCGTATCCGAGCTTAATTTCAAATTTGCCCGGTTGAAATGTGAAATTTATTTCCGGATGAGAATCTAAATAATCGGCGATTACATAATGGAAAGGGAAGGCGGTCTCATTTACAGAACTAAAATAAAGCCAGGAAGGCGAACCCACGTCGGGCATCGTATAGTCATAATCTTGGTGTTTGATTAAAATCGTGCGTTCCGCGCCATACCACAGCACATAGTGATAATTGGTTTTCTTGCCGCTGTTAATTTTTACCAACTCGGTGTTGACCATGCTGCGCTTCAATTCTTTCAGGCAATCTTCTCCCTCGCGGTCATCGCCTAGGTTTGTAACGATTGCTGTTGATAGCCCAAGTCGCGCGGCGGCAATAGCCGCGTTCGCCGCATTGCCTACAGCCGGAATCACGAAAACGTCCTCATATTCCACTTTTTCTCCGAAAGGCAGAGCAATCTCGTATCCTGGCTTGTCCGGTTCACCTAGAATATCGGCTTTTTTCAACTTAATAAAGGCGTCTATCACTGTGTCCCCGATCGCCAAGAAGTCTATCTTATTCATGTTATTATTATAGCATATGTTTAGGAAAACAATTTTATTTCATTTAGGACTTATTGCATTTTTTTCTTTCAATCTAGCGCAGGCCGAACTCTTGATAAACGAAGTAATGTATGATCTAAAGACAGGTACCGACGATGGTAGAGAGTGGATCGAAATATTCAATAATGGGAATGTGTCAGTGGACTTAGCATCTTATAGATTTTTTGAAGCGGACACGAATCACAAACTCATTTTGTTTCAGGGAAATCAAAATATCGAGGCGCAGAGCTATGCGGTGATTGCTTCTAATCCGGTTAAATTTAGGGCAGATTGGCCTAGTTTTTCTGGAACTATCTTCGATTCGACTTTCTCGTTAGGCAATAGTGGGGAAACTTTGGCGCTCAAAGACAAAGATTTAAATATTATTGATCAATATGTTTACAATTCTTCCTTGGGGGCTAAAGGAGATGGTAAATCTCTACAAAGAAAAGTAAATTTTTGGGTTGCCGCTTCGCCTACTCCAGGGATGGAGAATAAAATTATCGAACCGATTAAAACTCCAACTCCGAGCCCTGCTTCAATAAAAATACCCAAAACTGTGGATGCTCCAAAGAAAGATGTTCAAGTTTCTATCAAAAAAGAAAAGCAAGTTTTACCAATAGAAGAATTGCCAAAAAAAGAAATGGAGATACCGGCTGAAAATTTATTAGCAGAGGTTATCGAGAACGATTTGGATACAGCGAATAATCTATGGTCTAGCGTTGTCGGACTAATTGTTCTCACTGGAATCGGTGCAGGCGCAGCATACTACATTCGTTACCGCAACAGGCAACAACCCCGAGGAGAAAGTCCAGGAAGTGATTTTGAGATATTGGAATAAAAATTTATGCTATACTGGTTTTATGTTTAAAAATTATTTATTAAAAAAGATGCTTGCCAAACAGAGTGTGCCGGAAGCGCAGATTGATATGTTTATAAAGATGATGGAGAAAAATCCGGAGCTTTTCAAAACTATCGCAGAAGAAATACAAGCAAAAGTAAAAAGTGGAATGGATCAAGATACGGCCGGAATGGAAGTGATGAAAAAATACGAAGAAGAGTTGAAAAAACTAGTGTAGATTCATATTCTTGAGCTATAAATTCAACGCTACTGTTATCATCACAGCAGCCGCTACAAACCTGATCGCATAAATTCTGAGGGTATGTTTTTCGAGGAGCTCTGGCACAAATCTGGAAAGAAGGAAGGCTAAAACCATAGAAATGGGGAGAGAGATTATTACTGCCGATAAGCTGATATTTTTAGAGTATGCAAAGTTAGCGAAAATACTAGTAATTGTTCCTATGAGAGCCATGACTCCGATATAGCCGTATTGTTGTGGAGTGGTCAGGATTAAATCTTTTTTGAAAAATTTCACAGTAAAAAGAAGCCAAATCTGACCCAGGAGAGCGACCCAAACAATAGTATCCCAAAAATCGTTTACGGTTGAAGATTTTTTAATAAACATAGCCAAAAATACAAGACAAAGCATACAAATAAGCAATACACCTATCCACTTATTGAAAAACGATTTCAAGTTCAATCTTTCATCTAGACTGACAAATATCCCAGCTAGAAAAACTATTCCTATAAGTAAGTATTGGTATGGCGTAAGTATTTCACCGAGGAAAATAGATCCGATTAACACAGCCATGACAGTACGTAGCGCAAACATTGGACCCATTACTGAAACATCAATTTTGTAAAGTGCTAAGGTGAAAGAGATTTTGACGAGAGCATACATCAAAGACCCAAAAATTATGTAAGTCCATTTTTCTGGAATACCAAGTCCGAACCAAAAACCCGATATAGTAATTCCAATTAGAACAAAAAAACTCCAGAAGAAATTAAAAAGCCACGGGTTTGAGACGCTATGTTTGCTGATTATTTTACCAACAATTGCTTCAAACCCAGAAGAAATGGAAGCAATCCAAGCGGCGACATAAAGCGAAAGCATTTGATTAGTTTACCATAAGTCTGTTATATTTTAAGTATGTCATTATCTATCGGCATCGTCGGTCTGCCAAATGTAGGTAAGTCCACTCTCTTTAATGCACTCACAAAGAAAAGCGTGCCGGCGGAAAATTATCCTTTTTGCACCATTGACCCGTCGGTTGGTATTGTACCTGTGCCAGACGAGAGAGTGGAAAAACTTTCCGATTTTTCAAAATCAGCAAAAACCATCCCCGCGGTCATAGAGTTCGTAGACATTGCCGGGCTTGTAGCTGGAGCATCAAAGGGAGAGGGTTTGGGCAATAAATTTCTTACCAACATCCGCGGAGTAGATGCGATAGCTCATGTTGTAAGAGTCTTTAAAGATAATTCTGTGATCCATGTAGCGAATAAGGTAGATCCGATGCAGGATATCGGAGTAATAAATCTGGAGCTTGCCTTGGCCGATTTGGAAATAGTTTCAAAAAGAATTATAAACTTAGGGAAAGATTTAAAGAAAGGAGACAAGGAAGCGATTTTCGAAGAAGGTATTTTAAAAAAAATAGAGAAAGTTTTAAGCGATGGGAAAATGGCTGCTGAAGCGAACTTGCATGAAGAAGAAAAATTAAAAATAAAATCTTTGAACTTACTTACCTTAAAACCCATGCTTTATGTCTTGAATATTTCAGAGGCGAGTGAAAACGCGGAAGTAGAGTTGCCTGGTCTTTCAGTAAAAATAGATCCAGTTTTCGAAAAAGGATTTGATGAGTTGATAAAACAAAGTTATGCTCTACTTGGCCTTGAGACCTTTTTTACAACTGGCGAGGATGAAACTAGAGCCTGGACTATAAAAATAGGCTCTACAGCGCCCGTAGCCGGTATGGCGATACATACAGATTTCAAAGAGAAATTTATTCGTGCGGAGGTCATAAATTGGCAGGAGTTGCTGGATGCCGGGTCATACGCAAACGCCAGAGCAAAAGGAAAAGTGCGAACAGAGGGAAAAGAATACATCGTGAAAGACGGAGATGTCGTAGAATTTTTGATATAGTATTAAAAATATGAAAAATAAAATAGAAATTTTTTGTTCGGAAGATTGGAAAGATTATGAACTTTTAGATACGGGCGATGGAGAGAAGCTGGAGAGGTTCGGTCCTTTTATTTTCGTGCGGCCTTACGAAGATGCTGTTTGGCCGAAGGCACTGACGCCGGAAGTGCAAAAAACTTGGGCTAAAGCTAATGGCAAATTTTGGAGCTCAAAAGAAGGCGCTAAGTCCGGTTGGAAAATGTCAAAGGTAGCCTTTGACATTGGTTCAAAATGGGGAATGTCATATAAGGGTATCAAATTTTTAGCTTCTCCCACACCTTTTCGTCATTTGGGCTTCTTTCCGGAACAGGCCAGCCATTGGGATTTTATTGAAGAGAAGTTAAAATTTGTGGAAGTCGGACTTCCGCAAAAAAGAAAAATTAAGTTTTTAAATTTATTCGGATATACTGGTGTGGCTAGTTTGTTTGCGCTTAAAGCAGGCGCCGAAGTAACGCACGTGGATGCATCAAAACAAACACTCGAATGGGTAAAACAAAATCAGAAACTCAATACAGATACTGGATTAGATAAAATGCCACTTCGGATTATTTTAGATGACACTGTGAAATTTTTAGAGAGGGAGGTGAAAAGGGGAAACAGATACGACGCTGTTATCATGGATCCGCCTAAATTCGGTCGCGGACCAAAAGGGGAAACTTGGGAAATAGAAAAAGATTTATCGAAACTTCTCGCGAGTATGCGAAGGGTTTTAAGCGATAAGCCCCTTTTTGTTATTTTGACTTCTTATGCTGTAGATTTTTCTCCACTCTCCCTAGGATATGCGTTAGAGGAGACGATGAAAGACTTTGGGGGAGAAACAAAACAAGGAGAACTTTGTCTGAAAGAAAAATCGAAAGATCGTTTTATATCGCTAGCGAGCACTGCTATCTGGCATCCTCTATGACCCTCGTCCTGTCTTCTTCTTCCATGTCTTCTACTATGTCCTCGACGTCTTCCTGAATCTCGTCGACATCTTTTTGTATTTCCTCCACATCTTCGGATACCTCTTCGAGCTCCTCTGTATGCCTGTTTACAGTCATTTGTATAAAAATAGAAAGATATATAGCTTCGAGCGAAACTATTGTGGTTAAAATCAGAAGAACATCGGAAGAAGAGAAATTAAAAAATCTCAAAAAAAATATTCCCACAAAAAAAATAGTATGTAAAATAATAGATTGGGGCGAGCCAATCCAGTGAGTTAGTTTCTTTGAAAAGTTCTCAAACTTTTTTCTCATATTAATTATATTACGGAGATATGATATACTATAAAATATGGAAACACAACAAAATTTGCAAGTGGATAAGCCTAACCTACCTACCGGTAGGCGAGGAATGAGTGCAGGTTTCTTTTTCTTGTCTCTAGGATTATTAATAACATTAATAACTTCTGTCACTTCTTTCCTTAACTTAGTTTTCGAGACCTTAAATAAGAAGTTCCCGGACGTTTTAAATGCGAGTTATCAGTATGGGTACTCCACCTATGAATACGAGAGTATCCGCATGGCTCTAGCCACACTCATTATATTTTTCCCTGTCTATTTGATTGTTTCTCGTTTCTGGAGGAAGTTTGCCAGAGGAATGATGGGTTCCGTAGATGAAGTTATAAAAAAATGGATAGTATATATCATATTATTTCTGTCTGCCATCGTGACCATGGTAGACTTGGTCGCCTTGATAAAGTACTTTGTTTCCGGCGAGGTGACCACGCGATTCATTTTGAAAGTAATAGTTGTGCTTGCGGTTGTAGCTTTGATTGGTATTTATCATATATTTGTGCTTAAAGGGAAAGATGTTTCGTCTAAAGCCAGTCTAATCTTAGGTGTATTGGGGATTGCATTCGTAGTCGTGGCTATTTCCTGTAGTTTTCTAGTCATGGGAAGTCCTGCGAAGCAAAGGTTGCTAAGGTTTGACGACAGGAGAGTGGGAGATCTGCAGGGCATTCAATATCAAGTGATAAATTATTGGCAATTAAAGGAAAAACTTCCGGAAAAATTGTCCGACTTGGCTAACCCGCTTACAGGATACTCTCTGCCGATTGATCCAGAATTTGAAAAAGGAAAAACTTACGAATATGCGGTAAAGGACAAATTAAAGTTTGAGCTTTGCGCGACTTTTGCTCTACCGATACCGAAAGGATGGATAGAATATAAAGGCGGCGGAGTTGTACCAATGATGGATTACGGCGGAAGGGATATCGCGACTTCTTATCCTTATCCAGGTGGCGGGATAAACGAATCCTGGGAACACGAGACAGGCAGGACTTGCTTTGAGAGAATAATAGATAAAGACCTATATCCGCCATTTTCGAAACCAACAATGTGAAAACAAGAGGTTAATTTATGAAAAATTACGACCACCCGCCTTCGCTTAAGCTTCGGACGGGCAAGTAAAAAAATGAAAGAATATAATCACGCTAGAATCGAAAAAAATATTCAAAAAGAATGGGAAAAGAAAAAAATTTATCAAGCGAAGAATGGCAAAGGCAAGGAATTTTATTCTCTAATTGAATTTCCGTACCCTTCTGGCGATGGAATGCATGTTGGACATATCAGGAGCAACACTGCCATGGATATCATTTCTCGCAAGCGCCGAATGGAGGGTTATAATGTATTGTATCCGATCGGCTGGGATGCCTTCGGTCTTCCTACTGAGAACTATGCTATAAAAACCGGCAAGAAACCCAGTGTCGTTACTAAAAAAAACACTGATACGTTCAGAAGACAGCTTAAAGCGCTTGGTTTTTCTTTTGATTGGTCGCGAGAGATAAATACTACCGATCCAAAGTATTACAAATGGACTCAATGGATTTTTTTGCAATTTTTTAAAAAAAGATTGGCGTACAAGGCCAGGTCTTATATAAATTGGTGCCTTTCTTGTAAGATAGGGCTCGCAAACGAAGAAGTTGTGAACGGCAAGTGTGAACGTTGTGGTGGCGATACGGAAAAGCGTGAAAAAGAGCAATGGATGCTGGCGATCACTAAATACGCGGACAGGCTTCATAAGGACTTGGATGATGTTAATTATTTGGAAAAAATAAAAATTCAGCAGAGGAATTGGATAGGGAAGTCTGAAGGGAGTGAAATCGAGTTTGCAATTAAAGATCAAGAGTTGCGAATCAAAGTTTTTACTACCCGAGCAGATACGCTTTTCGGAGCGACGTATTTGGTACTAGCGCCGGAACATTCTATGGTTGGAAATTTAAAATCACAAATTACCAACTGGAACGAAGTTTCGGAATATGTAAAAAAATCGAAGGGAAAAACAGAGATTGACAGGACAGATGACAAAAAAGAGAAAACAGGAGTGGAGCTGAAAGGAATTAAAGCAATCAATCCGGCAAACAATGAGGAGATATCTGTTTGGGTTTCCGATTATGTTTTGGCAGATTATGGCACGGGTGCATTAATGGCTGTTCCCGCGCATGATGGGAGAGATAATGAGTTTGCGAGGAAATACGATTTGACGATAAAGGAAGTTATTGAGCCGTTCTATATTAGTGAGACCGATAGGCCAAAAGAAGGATTGCCTTTTGTCGAGAGAAATGCCATACATGCAATCGTTAAGCATTGGTCGGAGGCGAAATACCTGATCTTGTTTTGGAAGAAGGGAAATTGGATTACATTTGTAACCGGCGGAATTGAAGCGGGGGAAGATCCCATACAATCCGCGATCAGGGAAATAAAGGAGGAAACCGGATATTTAAACCCAGTACTTGTGAAGGAACTATGTCGTTCTCACGAGAAGTTTTATCATATTCTGAAAAAAGAAAATCGTTTTGTCCATTTTACTCATCTATATTTTGAGCTGAAGAACGGAGAACGTGTGGAACTATCCGAAGAAGAGAAAGAGAAGCACGAACCAAGGTGGCTTACTCCCGAAGAGATATCTAAGATTTTGAACGAAGCTGCTCTTCGCGACTGGGAGACGTTCCAGGGGAAGAGAAGTATTTACGCTGGCGAAGGAATTTTAGCAAATTCTGGTAGGTTTGACGGTCTATATTCTGCAGAAGCTAAGAAAAAAATCACCGAGTTTGTCGGTGGGAAAGTTGTCACGAAATTCAAGCTCCGCGACTGGGTTTTTTCAAGGCAAAGATACTGGGGTGAGCCGATACCTTTAATTTTTTGCGAGAATTGCGCGAAGAAAGACTCACTTGGTAGTCGGAGTACCAAATTTGGTACTCCGACTACCAAGTTGAATGCTGGTTGGATACCGGTGCCGGAAAAAGATCTGCCGGTAAAACTGCCGGAAGTGAAAAATTATAAACCTACAGACAATGGAGAATCTCCGCTCGCTGCGATTACGAAATGGGTCAACATCAAATGTCCGAAGTGCAAAGGCCCTGCTAAAAGAGAGACGGATACAATGCCCAACTGGGCGGGAAGTTCTTGGTACTACTTACGGTACACGGATCCAAGAAACAACAGAGAGTTTGCAAGCAAGAAAAATTTGAAATATTGGCTTGGCTCGCCGAAGCACAGCGAAGGTGGCACAGGTGGAGTCGATTGGTACAACGGAGGTATGGAGCATACGACGCTACACCTTTTATATTCACGTTTCTGGCATAAATTTTTATATGATTTGAAGCTGGTGCCGACGAAAGAGCCATACCAAAAGAGGACTTCTCATGGAATGATCTTAGGAGAAGGTGGGGTAAAGATGTCGAAGTCTCTGGGCAACGTGATAAATCCGGACGATATTGTCAGGATTTATGGCGCGGACACTTTACGTATTTATGAAATGTTTATGGGGCCCTTTGATGAATCGGTAGCATGGAGCACGGAGAGCATCATTGGCTCAAGAAGGTTTGTGGAAAAGGTTTGGAGGATTAGGCACAAAGTAAAAGAAGAACAGGCAAAGGATTTTCCGAGTCTTCGCCCTCGGAGTCATGAGGACAGGGGACCCACGACTCTTAAAAATCCTTTGCCTGTTCTTCTTCCAAAACTTCTACACAAAACCATCAAGAAAGTTTCAGAGGACATAGAAAACATGCGTTTCAATACAGCTATCTCCGCAATGATGATACTTGCCACGGAAATGGAAAAAGCAGAAAACATAGACGCGAAAGATTACAAGAAATTTTTACAGATATTAACTCCGTTTGCTCCGCATGTGGCTGAATATTTATGGTTCGACTTAGGAGAGAAGAAAAGCGTTCATTTTTCAAAGTGGCCGAAGTGGGACGAGAGTTTGATAAGAGATGACGAAATCAAAATCGTAGTCCAAATAAATGGCAAATGGCGAGCTGAGGTTATGATAGAAGATAGTGATGGAGAGGATGATGTGAAGGCCAAGGCCATGACCGACAAGAATGTCTTAAAATACATCGGCAAAAATATAAAAAAGGTGATTTACGTGAAAAACCGACTTATCAATATATTATCTGAGTAAAAATGCAGAAAATCTTTAGAATCTTCAGTAAGGAATATGTGAATATAAACCAGGCTGCGCTTCTCCTCGGTTCTTTCACTTTTCTTTCCCAGATTTTGGCGCTTTTTCGAGACAGATTTATCGCACATTTCATAGGGCCGTCATCCTCGCTCGATGCCTATTACGCCGCTTTCCGGGTGCCAGATTTTATTTTTATTTCTATCGCTTCTCTGGCTTCCATCACGGTGCTTATTCCTTTTATCGTGAAAAAGATGAACAGAGAGCAGGTTACCGAAGAAGCGCGGAAACTTTTAAACAACGTCTTTACTGTTTTTTTTATTACTATGATATTAATTTCCACTATCGCTTATCTCTTCATGCCTTATCTGATATCTGTCGTTACCCCTGGTTTCGATATTGTAATGCAGGCCAAAGTGATTTTGTTTTCTAGAATCATGCTTCTTTCTCCCATTTTAATGGGTCTTTCCAATTTGTTTGGCACCATCACTCAGCTTTTTCGCAAATTCTTCCTGTATTCTTTGAGTCCCATTTTTTATAATCTGGGGATTATCGTCGGGGTGGTTTTCTTGTATCCGATTTTCGGCATCAATGGTTTGGTGTTTGGCGTCGTGTTGGGAGCCTTCCTTCATTTTTTGATTCAGATTATTGCTTCTTTTGGATGTGGCTTTAAAACCAGATTTTCATTTTCTATTGATTTTAAAGAAATTAAAATGATTGCTCTTACTTCTTTCCCGCGAACCCTAGGTCTTTCTTTTAACAACCTCGCTCTCATCGCCATCATCGCCTTTGCCTCATATTTGTCTGCTGGCTCAATCTCTATTTTCAATTTTTCTTTCAATCTTCAATCAGTGCCACTCAATATCATCGGAGTATCTTATGCGGTAGCGGCTTTCCCAACGCTCGTAAAATCCTTCGGGGGAGGGAATAAAGGTGAATTCAAAAATCATCTAAAGTCGACGGCAAGGCAGATAGTTTTCTGGTCTATCCCAATGGTTTTTCTTTTCATCGTTTTGCGCGCGCAGATTGTGCGAGTCATTCTCGGCTCTGGTTCTTTCTCTTGGGAAAATACCCGTCTGGTGGCGGCTTCACTTGCTATCTTTTCTGTTTCGGTCATGGCTCAGGGTATGGTCGCGCTTCTATCTCGCGCTTATTATGCGATAGGCAACACCAAACGTCCGCTCCTGGTTAATTTGTTTTCTTCTGTCTTGATTGTTATTTTCTCTTATTTATTTATTCATGTTTTTCAAAACTTCCCACTCTTCCGTTACTTTATAGAGTCCTTGCTGAAGGTAACGGATATAGAAGGCACAGAAGTATTGATGTTGCCACTGGCTTATTCTCTTGGCACGATTTTTAATTTTATCTTGCACTGGTTTTATGCCAGGAAAGATTTTATGGAACACGAATCTTTCATCACCAAGACTTTTTTACAGAGTTTCAGCGCTTCTTTCTTCCTTGGAGTAGTGTCTTACGCGAGCTTAAACATTCTTTCTCCCGTTTTCGGCACGACCACTTTCTGGGGAGTTTTCCTGCAGGGGTTTATCTCCGGGATTTTAGGTATCCTGACCGCTATTTTTGTCTTACATCTTTTGAAAAATGAAGAATTGAGCGACTTGGCGAAAGTCTTCAAGACCAAATTCTGGCGCGTAAAGGTGCTCGCTTCTCCCCAAGAAGAGCTATAACATGTCAAGGACAGTCCTTGACATGTTGATTTGAGCTTTGAAACATGAGCTTTTTCTGCTAGAATGGCGAAATATGTTTTCTTTTTCCAAAATACTTAAATATGTATGGCCTCAGATGCGGAAATACGGCAAGTCTTTTTATGTCATTTTGGTACTTTACAGCATACGAGTTGTTCTTTTTTCAATTTTTATACCTCTCTATTTTAAAAAGATTATTGATGTTCTTTCCCGTTCAGACTCATACCGTATCGCTTCATCACAAAGCCTCTTTGATCTGGTGTTTATCATGATTGGGCTAAGTGTTGTATCAATAATTATTATCAGAATCGGTAAGTTTCTTTTTCTGGCTTTTGAGATAAATGTGATTCGCGAACTCCGCAATTTTAGTTTCCAAAAAATAGAACAAAATTCGCATACTTTTTTTGCCAACACCTTTGCCGGAAGTCTGGTTACTAAGTCCAGACGTTTTGTCGGCGCGTTTGAAAACATGTTCGATATATTCATCTATGACTTCATAGTATTTTTTATAGTTTTAGCCGGAGTTTTTATCGTGCTTACCAGAGAATCAAGAATAATAAGTTTAGTTTTTATTATTTGGATTATTTTGTATATATCAATAGTTTCATTTTTCGTGAAAAAGAAAGTGAAGTATGACATGCTGGAAGCCGAACAGGATTCCAAAATAAGCGGACGAATTGCCGATGTTTTCGGCAACATCTCCGCAGTGAAATTTTTTTCAGCCAGGGACAGAGAAGTTGATTCTTTTGGTGTATATACCGAAGAAGGAAGAAAAAGGAGCAGGAAAGCTTGGTTTTTTGGCGGTAAAATAGATCTTTTTCAGCAAATACTTATTTTTATAGTTCAGAGCACAATCCTCTATATGATGATCTCTCTTTGGGTTAAAAATGAAATTTCAACAGGTACGGTTGTCCTGATTCAAACATATATGGTAATTGTTTTGGAGAAATTGTGGAACTTTGGTAATGCCCTGACTAAATTCATGAAATCCGCTTCCGATATGAAAGAGATGATTGATATATTCGAGATAGTGCCTGACATTTTAGATCCAAAGAATCCCGAAGTGCTTCAGATGAGTAAAGGTCGCATTGTTTTTGAAAATGTTTTTTTTAAGTATAAGCTCGGAGATGGAGTATTAAATGATTTCAATCTCGAAATTGCGCCGGGAGAGAGGGTAGGCATCGTCGGTCATTCTGGAGCTGGCAAGACCACCATTACCGGACTTCTCTTGCGCCTGCATGACGTGTCGTCGGGCTCTATCACTATCGATGGTCAAGATATAAGGAATGTAACACAAGATGATTTAAGAAGCGTAGTGTCTTATGTTCCGCAGGAGCCGATACTTTTCCATAGGCCCATTAGCGAAAACATTGGTTATGGTAAGCCGGATGCGACTTTCGAAGAAATTGTTGATGTTGCAAAAAAAGCTCATGCGGACGAATTTATTTCACATTTATATCAGGGATACGACACTCTTGTGGGTGAGCGCGGAGTAAAACTCTCCGGTGGAGAAAGACAGAGAGTGGCCATAGCCCGCGCGATGCTGAAGGATGTTCCAATACTGATGCTCGATGAGGCCACAAGCTCGCTTGATAGTGTGAGTGAGCATTATATCCAAGATGCCTTCAAAGAATTAATGAAGGGGAAGACGGTGATAGTCGTGGCTCACCGACTTTCTACTATCCAGAAAATGGACAGGATCATCGTTTTAGATAAAGGACAGATAGTCGAGCAGGGTACGCACAAAGAACTCCTAGAAAAAAATGGCATGTACGCCAACCTTTGGAACCACCAAACCGGCGGATTTTTGAATTAAAAAACATGCCAAAGGCAGCCTTTGACATGACAAATATCATCAAACACCCGATGTTTGACACGTAATTACGCAAAACCATGTTGTTAATTTTCGCATATGCGTGATTTAACAACATCACAAAACCATAAGTGCTATTGACTTTCTCGTTCGAGTATGATATGGGGAGCCGGGTCGGCTCTCTTGGGGGTTACGATTTTCAACTTTAAAAAAGGAGGAAATCATCAGTGATATATCCGATGCTGTTTGTCGGAATGGGGGGATGTAAAAACCCAAATCTATATACAATGACCGGTCTTTGTCTTGTCAGACGAAGCCGGTCATTTTTTCTTTTATTTAAGACTTTTTTCTGTTAAGATACGCTTTATGGATTTAAAGTATATCAGAAATTTTTCAATCATAGCGCACATAGATCACGGCAAGAGTACTTTGGCGGACAGGATGCTTGAAATAACGCATACCATAGAAGAGCGTAAGATGCGTGACCAGGTGCTAGACTCTATGGAGCTAGAACGCGAACGTGGGATTACTATAAAAATGCAACCCGTTCGCATGGAATATGTTGCCGATGAAAACTTAGTAGTCGGACTACCAAGTGGTAATTCGACTACTAAGTTTATTTTAAATCTGATTGATACTCCTGGACATATTGATTTTTCTTACGAAGTTTCGCGCGCGTTAAAGGCCGTGGAAGGTTCTATCTTGCTGGTTGATAGTACGCAAGGAGTACAAGCGCAGACATTGACGACGCTTGAAATGGCCAAAGAGAGTGGCCTTGTCATTATTCCGGTTGTATCTAAAATAGATTCACCGCTCGCGAGAATTGAGGAAGTAAAAATGGAAGTTGCTGTTCTGTTGAATGTTGATCTGAATTCTATTTTGGAAGTTTCTGGAAAGACAGGACAAGGGGTCGAAAATTTGCTTCAAGAACTGATAAAGAGGGTGCCAGCGCCTACTCCCCACGAAGAAGTAGATGATAGCGCGCAAGCGTTAGTGTTTGACTTTAAATACGACAACCACAGAGGGGTCATAGTGTACATAAGACTTTTCAAAGGTTCAATAAGAAAAGGCGATTCACTTCTCTTTTCCGTTTCAGGCGAGAAATTTTCTGCCCTGGAAGTCGGAATATTTTCCCCAGAAGAAAGCCCAAAAGATAGCATAAATGCTGGGGAAATAGGTTATATAGTAACCGGAATAAAAAAACCGGGTATAGCTTCGGTCGGAGATACGATAACTTTTAGTAAAAAGCCCATGCCGCTTTTGCCGGGATATATGAATCCTAAGCCAGTAGTATGGGCTTCCGTTTATCCAGAAGATGCTGATAATTTTCCAGATTTAAAGCTAGCGCTTTCTCGCTTAAAACTCTCTGATTCAGCTTTTTCTTATGAGGAGGAGGCATCTGGAACTTTGGGCAAAGGTTTTCGCTGTGGATTCTTGGGAATGCTGCATCTTGAAATAATCACTGAACGTCTGAAAAGGGAATTCAACCTTAACTTGGTGATTACGACACCCTCGATCACATATAAAGTTATTTTAAAAAACAATAAAGAACAAATAGTATATTCTCCTCATTTTTTTCCCGAGGACAGCCAAATATTGGGAGTGGAGGAACCATGGATTTCCGTAAAGATTATAACTCCGCAAACATATGTAAGTCTTCTGATGCCTTTTCTTTTCGATCACGAAGCAGAAGTGCATACCGCCGATACTTTTGGAGACAATCGTTCCGTGATAAATCTTTCCATGCCTCTTCGTGAACTCATGCGCAACTTCTTTGATGATTTAAAAAGTATTACATCCGGGTATGCTTCTATTTCGTATGAAATTTCTGAATACAGAAAGGCAGATGTCGTAAGGCTAGATATTTTAATAGCGGATGAACCCGTTGTGGCGTTCTGTAAAATTGTTTCTAGGCGTAAAATCGAAGAAGAGGCTCGCAATCAAGTGGAAAAACTAAAAAAAATAATCCCGCGCCAGCAATTCGCATTCAAGATCCAGGGCAAGGCGTTGGGAAGAATAATCGCTTCAGAATCCGTCTCCTCTTTCCGTAAAGATGTTTTGATGCATGGGAGCAAGGTGGTTGGCGGCGGTGATGTAAGCAGAAAAAAGAAGCTTCTGGAAAAACAAAAAAGAGGAAAGGCTAAAATGAAAGAAAACGCCAAAGTGAACATAACTCAGGATGTGTTTCTCAAAATGATGCGTTCTAAAGAATAATTATTTCGGTTGAAAAATGGGGGAGTAAAGCAATATCATGCTCACTATAATGAGTACGCAAAGCACGGCCCAGACCAGCTGAATCTTTTTTTGGTGTTTTTTGTTGAAAAACATGCAATAATAATATCATACTATGAAGAGTTTTCAAAAGAGGGAAAGGTGGAGACATGTAATGCAGTCAAAAATATTTTTAATGTTTTTTGGTGTCATCATACTTTTTTTCTTTTTCAATATGTTCAGTTTCCTGGCTAAAATGGAAGAAACCAGGAAAAACATGGAAATAGCCGAAGCCAAAGTCGCCGAATTGAAAAAATCTAAGGAAAAGTTCAGTCTCGAAATAGACAAACTGAACACAGAGAAGGGTGTCGAAGAAGTTATACGAGAAAATTATAGCGTGGCAAAGGAGGGTGAGAATATCATTATAATTACGGAAGATAAAAGTACGACTGAAATGGAAACAGGACAAGATTCTTCAGGTTTTTTATCTTTTTTCAAGAATTGGTTTAAATGACGCTTGGTGGTACAATATAGACATGAAGATAGCTTTTTTTGAAGTGTTTAACGAAATATATAATGTGGAGAAAGAAATGCTGGAAAAGTATTTTCCGAATGATGAAGTAGTCTGCCTGGAGGAAAAGTTAAGTATGGAAAATGTATCTTCCATTGGGGACGCCGAGGTTGTCTCTGTTTTTACAGTTTCATTGATAAATAAAGAAATTATTGATTTGTTGCCTAATTTAAAATTTATAAATGTGAGTGCGACCGGTTTCGATAACATAGACACAGAGTACTCTAAAACAAGGGGAATAAAAATTTCCAATGTTCCCGCTTATGGTTCTAATACGGTGGCTGAATTCACTTTCGCCCTATTATTAAATCTCTCCAGAAGGATTTCTCAGGCCAATAATCAACTGCGAAGGGATGATGATTTTAACGCTAAAGCATTTCACGGTTTTGACCTCAGAGGAAAAACTTTAGGAGTAATAGGTACAGGTAAAATAGGCAGGAATGTTATAAAAATAGCAAAAGGTTTTGAGATGAACGTTATTGCTTACGATAATTTCATTGATAGAGAATTTGAAGCCCAAATGAAATTTAGTTATAAAAGTCTTGAAGAGGTTATATCAAAATCCGATATTATCACCATACACGTACCATACAGCAAAGAAAATCATCACTTGATAAATAGAGAAAATATTTCAAAAATGAAAAAGGGAGTGTACATAATAAACACTGCTCGAGGCGGGCTTATTGATACGGATGCGCTCATTTGGGGACTGAAGGAGGGCATTATAGCCGGGGCGGGACTTGATGTGTTAGAAGGTGAAAGACAATTAAAAGAAGAACTTGAAATTTTAAGTGGTTCCCTGAATAATACATTGGAAGAGTACAGGACGTTACTAGAAGACCATGTACTAATAGACATGCAAAATATCATTGTCACTCCGCATATTGCTTTTTATTCCAAGGAAGCCGTAGATAATATAATAAAAACAACAGTGGATAACATTAAGGGTTTTATAGCTGGTAGCCCAATCAATTTAGTTTAATGAACGATAGATTAATAAAAAATTTCGACGAGTTATCAACAACTCCGAACCGTAAAATCGCACTAGAAGTGATAGAAGCTGGGTTTGGCGCGATAAAAACAAATTTAGTTGTTCAGTCATCTTTGTCTCTCGATGGTGACATTTTGTCCATAAAGGGGCAGAAATTCGACCTGAAAAAAATTAAGAGAATGAGGGTTGTTGGTTTTGGCAAGTCCTCATGTGAAGCGGCACAGGCTTTGGAAAATATATTAGGAGACAGGATAGAAAAAGGAGCCGTCATAGATTTATCTAGGGTTTCGAGTGGACGTATAGAATTTTTCGCTGGTTCTCACCCAAAACCCTCTCGGGTAAATATAGAAGCTGGAAATAAAATATGCGAATTATTAAACGGATTGCATGAGGATGATCTTGTTATCGTACTTGTATCTGGCGGGGGTTCTGCCCTGCTTTGTTATCCGGAGAGTGAATGTAAAGAAGGCGTAAAGCTTTATGATGGCTTTTTGAAGTCTGGTAAAACCATAGCTGAGATAAACACAGTCCGTAAACATTTGTCTCTTTTAAAGGGGGGCGGTTTGGTGAAAATCGCTTATCCGGCGACTATTATCGGGCTTATCTTTTCAGATATACCCGGAAATAATTTTCAAAATGTTGCCTCGGGTCCTACCTACAAAGATGAAACTACTGTAGATGACGCTATGAAAATTATTAAAGAAAATAATTTGGGGGAGTTTGATTTAATTGAAACACCCAAAGAAGATAAATATTTTGAAAATGTTCACAACTTTGTTCTTGTGTCAAATAAAACTGCGATAGAAAAAATGGCAGAAAAAGCCAAAGATTACGGATTGGAAGCAAGTGTGGCTTCGACTGATTTATACGATAAGACGGATAAAGTTCTCGAGAAAATATTTTCATTAAAGAAAAATAATTCAGTGATTTTAGCCGCTGGTGAGCCCAGCATTGCGGTAATAAAAGGAGAGGGGAAGGGAGGAAGGAATCTCCATTTGGGTTTACAGGCTATCAGTCAAGGATTAATTGACCAAGATTCCGTATTTATCTCCTTTGCTTCTGATGGCATGGACAACAGCGATGTGGCGGGAGCGATAGTCGACAAAGAAACAATAAAAAAAGCGGAAAAACTCCACTTGAATGCAGGTGATTATTTAGAACGTTTTAACTCTTATGAGTTTTTCCAAAAAACAGGTGATGCAATAATCACCGGTCCGACCGGTTCAAATGTTTCCGACCTGATGATTCTTTTGAATAAAAAATAAATGCAAAATAAAATCGAAAAAATAATAGGAGAGGAGATAAAAGATTCGCGCGGGAATCCGACCATCAAGGTGACGGTTTTTTGTGGTGAAAAATCCGGTAGTTTTTCTGTGCCGTCGGGTGCCTCTACTGGCACGCACGAAGCGCATGAACTTAGAGATGAAGATGGCAAAGGTGTAAACAAGGCGATCAGTAATGTAAACAACATTATCGCTCCGGCTTTAGTTGGAAAGAATGTTTTAAATCAAAATGAAATTGACAAAATTTTAATCAAGCTAGATGGCACTAAAAACAAAGATAATCTTGGCGGGAATGCTATGATTGGGGTCAGCATTGCTTGCGCGAAAGTAGCGGCCAAAATTTCTAATATGGAAACTTTTGAATATTTACGCACCCTTCGACTAGGCTCAGGGCAAGCTCTTGCGAAGATAAAACCTTCACGCCAAACCCCGTATCTTTTTATGAATTTACTCGAGGGCGGCAAGCACGCTGATAACGGTTTGGCCTTTCAGGAACATTTGGTTGTTCCGATGATTGATAATTCCGAAGAGGCTGTTTCTATGGGTGTGAAAATACAGAACACGCTGAAAGAAATGCTCGAGGGAGAGACAGGGGAGTACCCGGCTTTGGGCCATGAGGGCGGCTTTATGCCGAAAGTCACCGACCCGCGGGCGCCCTTTCTCTTGCTTCAAGAAGCGGTTAGGAAAAATGATTTAGGAAACTCAGTCCGCTTTTCTATTGATGCCGCCGCTTCGTCGTTTTTCGAGGATAGTTCATATAAAGTTGACGGCAAGAAAATCGCAAAACACAATTTGACGGATATGTACGTTTCCCTCGTCGAAGAGTTCAAGCTGTTTTCAATAGAAGACCCGTTTGAGCAAGAAGATTTTGAAAGTTTTGCCGAGCTACGAGAAAAAATTCCTAATACTTTGGTTGTCGGAGACGACTTGACTGTTTCTAGAGAAACGCTTTTGCGGAAAGCTATGGGCAAAAAGAGCATTAACGCTATGATAATAAAACCGAATCAGGCAGGTACGCTTACAGAGACTTTAGAAACCATGAAATTGGCCCGGGGAAATGGCATTGAACTTATTGTAAGCAACCGTGGCGAGGAGACAGATGATGACTTTATTGCTGACCTTGCCTATGCCTTCGGATGCTTCGGGCTAAAAGCTGGCGCTCCCACAAAACTCGAAAGAATGGTAAAATATAATAGATTAATAAAGATAACAAACAGTTAAATTATTTATGGCAGAAGAACAAAAGGGAGGTTTTGTAAAATGGTACAGCGAAGTAGGTATTGACGATGTGAAGTTTGTAGGAGGTAAGAATGCCGCTTTAGGAGAAATGTACCAGAATCTAGTACCGCTTGGTGTAAACGTGCCAGATGGTTTTGCCCTTACTGCTGAGGCCTATCGCCACTTTTTCAAAGAAACTGGTCTGGACGATAACATAAAAAAGATTCTTGCTGATTTAAATACAAAAGATATCCGCAACTTGCAAATTCGTGGAAAGAGAGTACGAGAAGAAATCTTAAAATCTGTTTTGCCACAAGATATAAAGGACGTGATTGCCGTTTCATATAAAAAACTGGAAGAAAAATATGGCAAAGGGGTGGATACGGCTGTTCGTTCTTCAGCTACCGCCGAAGACCTTCCGGGAGCTTCCTTTGCCGGTCAACAAGAGACTTACCTCAACATCCATGGCATCGACAATATCTTGGTGGCGACCAAGAAATGTATTGCCTCTCTCTTTACTGATCGGGCCATTTCATATCGGGCAGACAAAGGATTTTCTCATTTTGACGCGGCTCTTTCGGTCGGTGTGCAATGCATGGTGCGTTCGGATATTTCTTCTTCCGGGGTGGCCTTTACCATCGATACGGAAACTGGCTTCGATAAAGTGATAGTGATCAACGGTATTTACGGACTCGGAGAGTTTATTGTTCAAGGAAAAGTTATTCCCGATGAATTTATAATTTTTAAACCGATGTTAGAGAATGGTAGCCGGCATCCCATCATTGGCAAAAATATTGGCAAGAAAAACATTAAACTTGTTTATGCAAAAGATGGTACAAAGAAAGAAAAGGTTTCGCTCGGGGATCAGCGGAAATTTTGTCTTACCAATGAAGAGGTGACAAAATTAGCAAAATGGTGTCTTGAGATAGAAAAATATTTCTCTAAAAAACACGGGCACTATCAACCGATGGATATCGAATGGGCTAAGGACGGGAAAACGAGGGAGCTTTTTATTGTACAAGCTCGTCCAGAGACAGTTCGTTCTGTGGAAGATAAAAACATACTAAAGGAATACAGATTAGAAAAAACAGGAAAGATATTGATAAGTGGCATTGCTGTCGGTTTGAAGATAGGTAGTGGAAAGGTTCGCATTCTCCGCAACGCCAAAAATATTTCTTTGTTCAAAAAAGGAGAGGTGCTGGTGACGGAAATTACTGACCCGGATTGGGAGCCAATCATGAAAATAGCGGGAGCCATTATCACCGACAAGGGAGGGCGTACATCGCATGCAGCTATTGTATCTCGCGAACTCGGCATTCCTTGCATTGTAGGGTCAAATAACGCCACCAAGAAGCTTAAAAATGGACAGGAAGTAACTGTCGACTGCTCTTTAGGGCAGGTGGGCGATGTTTATGAGGGCATTATTCCGTTTAAAATAGAGGAGCATCATTTAGACAAAATACCAAAACCAAAAACGAAGATAATGGTAAATATTGGCTCTCCAGATGAAGCTTTCAAAAATTACAATTTACCCGCAGAGGGGGTGGGTTTGGGAAGATTAGAGTTCATTATTGCTTCTCATATTCGCATTCATCCAAACGCGTTGATTGATTATAAAAAATTAAAATCTGGAAAGAAAACTTCTTACATACACAAGTTGATTAAAAGTATTGATAGCTTAACACCTCTTTATAATGACAAAGCGCAGTTTTACGTCGATGAGCTGGCGATGGGAATTGCCAAAATTGCCGCTACTTTTTATCCGCATGATGTCATCATTCGTCTTTCAGATTTTAAAACAAACGAATATTGTACTTTGATCGGCGGAGAACTTTATGAACCACATGAAGAGAATCCAATGCTTGGTTGGAGAGGTGCATCCAGATATTACGATACCAAGTTCAAAGAAGCTTTCGGGCTCGAATGCAAGGCAATGAAAATCGTGCGAGAAGAAATGGGTCTTTCCAATATGATACCGATGATACCGTTTTGCCGGACACCAGAAGAAGGGAAGAAGGTGATTGAGATAATGAAAGAGTATGGTTTGGACAGGACAAAAGACAGCAAGCTTAAAATTTATGTGATGTGTGAAATACCATCAAATGTTCTTCTTGCCGATGAATTTCTTGAAATTTTCGACGGTATGTCCATAGGGTCTAATGATTTGACTCAGCTTGTGTTGGGGCTCGACCGCGATTCCGGGATAGTTACCCATATCGCGAACGAGAACAACCCTGCGGTCAAAAAAATGGTGGCCGATATAATTCACAAGTGTAAGGAAAAAGGGAAGTATATAGGAATCTGTGGACAAGCGCCGTCTGACTATCCGGAGTTTGCGAAGTTTTTATTAGACGAGGGCATAGAGAGCATGTCTCTTAACCCCGATACGGTTATTAAAATTATTATGGCACTTGGTAATAAATAACATACATGATAAATACACTAATAATATCCCAAACAGTATTTTATATTATTGCCTCGCTTGCGATCGTTATTGTAGCTGTTCTTCTAGTTGTCGTGATATATTATTTGATATGCATTTTGAGAAATACTCGCAGCATATCCGATGATATTAGCGAAACTTACAATAAAACAAAGAAAAACATTCACAACATTATTAATTCATTGAAAGGCAATAAAAAAAATTATGGTAAAGAAAACAAACAATAAAAATAATAAGAAAAGTTTAAAGTTCTTGACTGGCGCGTTGGTAGGGACGGCGCTCGGGGTGGCGGCCGGTGTTTTCGCCAAGTCCAAGACAGGCAAAAGGCTAGGTAAAGAAATAAAAAAGAAATCAGAGGAATTTTTAGAAAGCGATGAGGTGAAAGAGCTGACTAACAAAGTCCGTTCTTCTTTTGAAGAGTTTAAAGGCAAAAAAACTAAAAAGAAAAAATAATTTTTGTGCGGCCGGCGAGAATCGGACTCGCGCCCGATGCTTGGGAAGCACCAGTTCTACCACTAAACTACGACCGCGCATCTCCAATATATCGTTGTTTGGCTTTTTCGGCAAGTGTGATAAGATAGGACATTAGTAATTTATTTTTTGGAAAAACAATATGAAAAACGTAACAATTTATTCGACCCCGTCCTGTCATTTCTGCCACATGGCGAAAGAGTATTTCAAATCTAAAAATGTGGCTTATACGGAGTACAATGTAGCTAGTGATACCGAGAAGAGGAAGGAAATGGTAGATAAAAGCGGCCAAATGGGCGTGCCGGTCATTCTTATTGGAGACGAACTCATTATAGGATTTGATAAGCCTGTGATAGACAAAGCGCTAGGACTTTAAAATATTATGCTTCATAGAAAAGTAATATCCTCAAAAATTATAATTCTTGATGAAGGCGGTATGTTTCGTTCTGAGTTTGCGCGCCAGATGTTATTATATAAATTGCTCAGAGTTAATAATGCACGATACGAAGCAGGAGAAGGTTGTTTTGACGGTGAAGAATTTCCAACGGTTTTGTGTGGTGGTCTGTGGCGCACCAAGGTTCCCAAGTATGATAGACTGACCGATTATCCGCTCTGGCAGGCGGATAGAGAAAGATTTGAACAATTAGCCGTGCAATTCGGGGGGGGGTGGCAATGAGGAAGTAGGGAAAACTTTTTTGAAGTATCTTTATACCACAAAAAGACAACAGGTTTCTGAAGAAATTCTGTCTGGAGCTAGTTGTGTGTATCTTTTCACCAAAGATGATTTAGAGTATTTCAAGAGAAAATTTACGGATTATGCAACTCGAGCAGAACTTTTTAAAGACATGGCGGACATACCCGAGATAGATTTGGAAGATCGTTCCACCCACCTTGAATATAAATCGGCTCTTATAACGTTAGAAAATATTCAGGAAGTGTGCAATAAGCGTATTAAAGGAATACTTGCTGAAACAAACCGTGAATTGAATAAACCACTTCAAGGAATGAAAGTAAAATAGATTGGCGATTTAAAAATACATTTCCGTTCGCTTCCCTTATTATCACTTTTAAACGGTCGTCAAATATGTTAATATTTAGACATGACTTACGCACATCAGGAAAGCATAACGGACCTACTAGTTGCTACTCTATGTAGTGGGCGTAGCATAAAGCGCTTTAACCAGATTCTCTATGAACGCAGACTGAAAAGGTATAGAGAGGAAAGCATTAGAGTTACGCTTTCTCGTTTGCATAAAAAGGAATACGTAAACCATTCTGCATTAGGTTGGTCCATGAACAAGAAAGGGAGATTGTATTTTTCCAATGCTCGATTGCTCGACTACCTTCCGTCTCCTTTTGAGAAAAAAGTACCAGATGGTATAGTAGTTGCTTTTGACATACCTGAAGGAAGCAGAAAAGTTCGCAATTGGCTACGTAATCAACTGAAGATTTTTGGTTACAAAATGATGCAACAGAGTTTGTGGATAGGCCCTGGACCTTTGCCAGCTTCTTTTTTAAAACGTCTGGAAGACCTGAATATCAGGAAAAATGTGAAAGTTTTTAATATAAAAAGAAGCAGTTAATAATTTTTATTAACATACTTGACGGCCGTCAATACTGTTAATATACAGACGGATAGTATTGATGATGATAAATAAACTGTTTCAAATTAATCATGAGTATGATAGATTTAATCAAGTCGAAAATATAAAATGTCCCCGTAGTTCAATGGATAGAATAGCTCACTCCTAACGAGCTGATCCAGGTTCGACTCCCGGCGGGGACACAAGGACGAAAAGCAAATAAACTGCTTTATTTGCGAGTGCTTGTGTCGACCGCAGCCATGTTTTGTCAGAAGACAAAACCGCGAGGGGTGGGCTACAAATAATTTCTCGCGACGGCGAGAAATTATTTGTAGCCACAAGCGGATTTAGATTGGCTTTTTTAGGGAGCTATGCTAAAATGCAATTCATGGACGAAGAATCGAAAAAAGTGCTTCAGAATATGTTGGAGCTTACAGAGGAGAACAGCAAGATGCTTCACAAGATAAGGGGTGTTCAGAAGAGGGAAGCTGTTTGGCAAACACTCAAGATTCTGGTGATAGTAGCCATCGCGTTCGGCTCTTTTTATTATATAGAGCCATATTTGAATAAAGTAATGGATTTGTATAATTCAGTTGCTGGGATAGAAGAAAAAATGAGCAATAATCCTTTAAAAAGTTTGCTGGGAAATTAAAAAAAACAAGATGCTGGGATAGCTCAGGTAGCAGAGCATTCGCCTGAAGAGCGAGGGGTCGGCAGTGCAAATCTGCCTCCCAGCACATTAATTAACTCAAATTAAATTTTCAGTGAAGTTAACAGTCCAAAATGATCGGACAAATGAATTTCCTTGTTTTTAATTTTAGATAATTCATCAAAAATAACTTTTTGAGTTATGTCTTTTGCCAAATCTTTGGATACGAGGGTGTAGTCTATTTTTTTATTGAGATTGAACTTCAAACCGAGATTAAACTTCCAACTAGTTGTGTTGTTGGCAAAAACAGTTATAGAATCAGTACCGAATGATGGGTCAACCAAGTGGGTTATGTCTAACAACTTCGTATAAAGATAATTCGAAGGTTTGAAGTTAAAATCTCCAGAAACAATCAGTTTTATCTCCTCCATTTTTAACGCTTCGACTAGTTGAAGAAGTTGTTTTCTTAATGATCCATTTTGGCGTTCTGAATCAACGTTATAAATACCCACCATATGAACATTAAACAAAACGATTCTGCTTCCTTTTACGGATAAAACAACTCTCTGATATCCTTTTCCCAATATTCTATCTGTTACTTGCAAAGAATCGAAAGTACCCTGACTGTCAAAATGATTGAATTTTGTGGCAGTGATAGGCAAAAGAGAAGCCACAAATAACCCGCCTTTATTAAAAATCAGACTAGTATTAAAAAAAATATTATAACCTTTTTCTCTAAAAATTTTTGAAATTCTATTAGCGGTTTTTGAAAAAATTACTTCCTGTAAGCAAACTACATCCGGTTTAAGATTTATTGTTTCAAGAATTAAGTTGTCAACTTTCAATTTTCTATTTTTGGACATGGGCGAATCAAAACAATTTAACGTTACAATCTTGATTTCCATGTTATTTTCGTCTTATACAAATCCGCCAAAATTTTTTAAAATTATATGTTCTAGATAGATTTTACTTTGATACTGTTCTTTTTGTCTTTGTCCACCTTCCTTATTTTGATGGTAAGTAGTCCGTGGCGCTCTGTCGCTTCCACTTCTTCTGGTTCTACTTCTTGGGGAAGGAGAACGGTGCGGGAGAATTTGCCCCAATAAAGCTCTTTAATGAAATAGTTCTCTTCATCGACGTTTCTATTTTCTTCTCGCTTGCCTTTGATGGTGATCAGGTCTCTAGCGATGGTCAGCTCAATGTCGTCTGGTTTGACTCCAGCGATCATTGTTTGCAGGATGATGTCTGTCGGTGTCTGGTAGACGTCCACCGTCAACTCAAGCTCATCGTTTTCTTCTTCCATCCAGTCATTGCCGTTTTTCTTGTCTCCTCTAACATGCACTTCTTTCGTTTCCTCTGGTTCTTCTTCGGCTCGCATACCCCCGGTTAGTCTTTCAAAAAAACTTCTTTTTTTGTTTTGCATATCATTTTAATAAGCGATTAATTCGCGCTCATTCGTCTCAACTTCTCAAAAAGTAACATAATAATAATAGTGACGACCCACAGATAACCCATCACTCTCAGATAATTATTTCCAGTACTATCCATTATAAAAAAATTAAAGGTACTATGCAAGGTGATAGCAAGCAGGAGACCAACAAGGAGATATATCCTTTTTGCAGATTTTCCCATATAAAATGAAAGTCCTAATCCGATGCCTACTATACCGCTTGATACGGCATGGAGAAGGGTTGACCCCAAGAACCTCAATTGCCCAGTGAGTAATCCAACAGTAGTTTGGTTTAATGAAATCGGTTTAATTAAAAACATGGCGTTTTCTAATGCAGCGAATCCTAATGCGGCGGTAATGAGAACTATAGGCCAATCTATGGGTTGTTCGGTATGGTTTGTTTTATGAAGGAGAATTACCACTCCTAGGTATTTTACTATTTCCTCTATACTTGCCCACAGAACTACTTGCCACTTGTAGGTCTCTACATTGGCTTGGATGAATTTTTGGATAGGTATTACAAGGATGACGGAGATCATGCCTATGAAAAATATGGTGGCAATGAGCCCCTTTGGTTCCGGTTTGTGATTATCTTCTTTAAGCCAAAACCAAAGCCATAGCAGGGCAGGGGCAATCCCTCCTAAGAGAGCGAGGCCTAAAATTTTTGGATCACTAGTCATGGTTTTTTGGCTGAAGGTCTAAATTGGAAGTAGAGGACCGAAGGTTCTGAACAGAAGCGAAGGGCCATCTCTCTACCATTAATAATTTCTTATTTTCCCCGGGAAGCATCGACCATATTTCTTCTGTAACAAAGGGGATAAAGGGATGCAGGGCTTTGAGAAGGGTAGTCAGGTAAGTATAAAGCAATTTTTTAGCGCTATCTATGTTTTTACCTTCCAAGATTTTTTTCTTTGATCTTTCGATAATAATGTCAGCGAAAGTGTGCCAAAAATAATGATAAAGTTTCTCAGCCACGATATAGAATTTATATTCATCCATCTCTTTCGTTATTTCTTTCATCAAATTTTTTAATTTTTCATCCGATTTTTTATCTTCTCCATCGTAAGCTGGATTTTTTGAGAAATCAAAATCTTTAGTGTTTTCTAGCACAAAACGAGTAACGTTCCATATCTTATTTGCAAATTTGCCATAGCCTCTGATTCTTTCTTCCGCCAGCGCTAGAGATGTTCCTGGTGTGTTACCCACCACCATTCCCATTCTAAAAGCATCAGTGCCATATTTTTCTGTCAAAATGAGTGGATCAATTACGTTTCCTTTGCTTTTACTCATTTTCTGTCCTTTTGCATCTAGCACTAATCCGTGTAGATAAACTGTTTTAAACGGAATTTTTCCTGTTATGTAAAGTCCCAGCATAATCATTCGCGAAACCCAGAAAAATATAATTTCTCCCGCTGTTTCCATCACATCTGTGGGGTAGAAAGTTTTAAAGTCTGGATCATTTGGGTAGCCCAGAGTGGCAAAAGGCCATTGTCCGGATGAAAACCATGTATCAAAAGTATCATTATCTTGAACTATTTTTCCCTTACATTTTTTGCACTGTAAAATTTTA